>DIVC01000009.1 GCA_002423905.1 Idiomarina sp. UBA6142 | reverse complement strand
CCTCTTTATTGCTAAGCAATCAGCCTGCTTCATAGTGCATACACGTCTCGCGTGTATGACCCAATTCGCCTGGCGACCATAGCAATGTGGAACCACCTGATCCCATTCCGAACTCAGACGTGAAACGCATTAGCGCCGATGGTAGTGTGAGGTCTCCTCATGCGAGAGTAGGACATCGCCAGGCACCTATTCTGAACAAGCCCCTGCTTCACCGCCGGGGCTTTTTCTTTTTTACTTCTCAATGGTGTACAAAATATCACCACCTTGGGCTTCGGTACTGGTTGTCGACTCGATGAGCAGTCTATCAGTTAGCAAGTAACGAATATAAAAGGTATTGGTATTTTCGAACAAGCCCACGCCATATTTAACGTATAGCTTAGGCGATAGGTATTTACCGATATAAAACGATGTATCCAGTGGATCGGCCGTTGAATCAATGCCGAACTCGTCAAAGCCAAACGTCTCCTGCAAGCGCTTACCAATGAGGTCAGTGCCTTGTGAACCAATCAGTAACAGCGCTTGTAACTGCAGATTATTTGAGCCGCCACCACCAGGTGGCCGCCCTAAGATCAAATACGATAAGATGTCAGCATCTTGCATGGTAGGCGATGAAAATAACCTAAAATCTGGGTTGAGTAGCGTTCCACCCACTTGTGCACCGACAGATATCTGATCATTTGCCGCCGTCATACTCGCGGCTGTACGTACTACACGCAAATCGAGTCCGGGATTATCAATAGCCCCACCGTTATATATTAATACCCCACGCTGGATCTCAAGCTCTTGACCGTAAATTTCATAATTACCCTCACCAACTTGGATTGAGCCTGTTGCCCGTAATGCACGATTAGGTTCCTCGATGATGCCAATACTGCCGCGGACATTACCTTTAAAACCATAAGCGTTAATTGCGACGTTGTCGGATAAAATCACCCGAATATTAGCGTATATAGGGTACAGCGAGTCATCCTCTTCCGTCACCGCTTCACCATTCATGAAGAGTCGTACGTCGCTTGATACGGTTGCGCTTGCAGAAAGGTCTGGTTCATTGATTTGTGCATATGGAACGGTGACTGTTCCGGTAATATCTATACGTTCATTAGCAACCTTAATGTGTAGATCAGGGCTCACATCCACTTGCGCCATGGCTAATTCAATAGCTCGAAAGGTATCACCATCAATATCTAAACTGAGCTCACGTTTCGGTACATCAATCTCACCTTGAAGAGCAATCCATCCAGTACCAGAGCGAGCTTGCCCTTGTAAATTGAGGATACCTGTTTGATCTGTCTTATCCTCCAAGGCGAGCCGAACTTTTGTCAGTAATAGTCCACTTTGGGCAAAACCGATTTCATCGGCCACAAGCTCAATAGCTCCGCTTAACGTTGGATGTGACAAGGAGCCCGATACGGCGATGTTTGCAATCGCACTAGCGCCGACATAGCGTAAGTCCGGCAAAACCCATTGCAATAGCGTTAAATCATTGATAGATAAGTCGAGAGAGCCGGTGAGTGACTGGTTAGTCGTGAGTTCCGTTAATGCAACATCACCTAAAACTTGGCCCAAATTATCGGCTAAATAGGCTTGCAGTGTGCCGCGAATCTCGTTCAAGTTACCGTTCCAGCGCAATTCCCATTCTCGCAAGCGAAAGGTTAGGTTGTCATCTAATGAAGTGATTGCGGTATTTTCTGACCGAAATAGTCCTGACATCGAACGGATAGTTCGGTTAGCGCGGTCAAACGATATAGTTGCCGTTGCATCAACATTACCCCAGATTCTTTCGGCAACATCACTCTCTCGAAACCGGTTTAATAAACGCAGCGGCAGCGCCTTTGCATCTAAATTAACCAGTAAGGTTTGTTGAGTCAATTGGGGTGTTAAACATACGGATGCTGGATTACGTTCGCGCTGCTCATTTAAGCAAAGTGGTGTTGCGTTAATATCGAAGCTATCAAGAATAAGTTTAAAATGACTGGTCGGTTTGGCTATCCACTGGCCAAACAGTTCACTAGTAAGCTTCAGTTCGTGCAGTGAAAAATCTAACTGTTTTAAATAGTCACCGCTAATATCAGCTTTCAATTCAATACGAGCTGCAGCGTATTGTGAGGCTAACCAGCTTTCAAGGTTGGGAATACTCAAGGTAACTGCCAAGGTGTTATCTAAATTTAGTGCGCCATTTGCTGTTAAATGAGTACCATTAATTGTTGCTTCAACCTGGTTCGCGCTGATGGCACCGTTGATAAAACCAAAACCACCGGACAGCAAGAGTTCGTAGGTTTCGTTAAATAACGGTAGTTTTCCAACAAACTCGGTAATATTAACAGCAGCCCAGGGTGTTTCAAGCCACCCCATCTGAGCCGTTAACGAGGCATCAAAGGTAGCATGCGACACGGCTATTTCGGACAACGCCAAAGCGTTCAAGGTACCTATGCCGGCTACACCAAAGCTGACATCTTCCGTATCAGCTAACGTCCAGTGGCTACCAAGCGCTAGGCTATACAACGCTGGGCTGCCAGTGACCGATATTTCACCAAGATTAAGATGAATGGTGGTTGCTGGGTCACTCTGACTATGTATCGTAAGCTTATTGCCTATCGCCGCTAGATTAAATTGTACCTGTTCAGGATAGCTTGTGATCTGCTGATACTCCGCAATATCTCCTGTTATCTCTATCAAACCTTGGGCATCACTGCCAAGGCCACTAATTCGAGTATCGGTGAGGGCGATACGGTTGCTATCAATGGTGACCGTGCTGTCGATAGTTGCATGTTGAATGAAACCTTGCACGTCATAGGGGATGTGCGGCAGCCATAAGTGTAAAACCGTCATGGGTAATTGGGTTGCTTTAATATCAGCTAGCCAGGTGGGTTTGCCCTGTAAGTCGGTCAGCGTAGCCTGCAGTGTCGTGGTCGCCGTCGGGTATTCAGACAACTCAATGTCGGCAGTTACATTGAGCTGATGGCTATCACCTTTAAGTAGGCCTTGCAATTGACCCTGTGGTACTTGTGCATGGCTCAGTTCGGTTGTGGTCGTCATGACAAAACCAAGTTCAAACGGATAGTGTTGCTGAAGACTCATTTGCATCCCAAGCTCAGCGTTGAGTTGATCATGGTCAATAGTGACTTGGTTTAGGGATAACTCTGACCCCTGAAAAAAAGCGCTAAGACTAATGCTATTAAGCAATAGACTTTGCGTTGCTGTGGTGATGACCGCATCGGCGATAGTGAGACGGTCGATAATAACCGGCCATGGTGTGGCAATTGTGGGAAGTTGCCATGACTGCGTTGATTCTAATGGCTTCGGCTGGGTTGATGATTCGCTCACCTGAATTTGCAAGCCATTCAGTTCAATTGCGTTAATAGATAACCGCCGTTCAAACAGGTCTAAAGGGCGCCATGATATCTCGGCTTGATTAATATCAATCTTGACTGCTGGTCCAGTGAAGGTTACGTCGCTCAGCACTATGCCGGTGAGCAAGGAGCCTGATACTTGGTGAACAGTGACATCTTGTCCACTATATTTGATCGCTTGTTGTACTACCCATTGGGAACCCGTTGAGGTCGCCACTAGGGCATAGAGTAGCGCTGGGATTAACCCGCACAGGAGTATGATTGACCATGATAGGTGCTTGATTATTTTCATATATCAGGGCCTATGGTTAAATGCAGCCGCCACGGTTTGTCGGGCTCATCAATGGCATTGGCGACATCAATACGTATGGGACCTATGGGAGATAACCAACGGACACCTATACCCACGGTTTGCTTCAGCGTCACCGGCCAAGTTTGGCTGGTATTTCCGAAGTCACTGAATACAGCCACTCGCCATGTATCGCGCCATAAATAGTCAAACTCTACGCTACCAGTTGCTACGTATTGCCCACCAATAACAATACCTTCTTCATTGGTATTTCCCAATTGTTGGAAGCCATAGCCGCGGACGCTATGGTCTCCACCCGCAAAAAATCGTAATGACGGTGACAGCTTGTCAAAATCATCAACCTTCATGCCACCCAACTCAGCGCGGAGTAAGACACGCCATTGTTGATTAAGTTTTTGGATCCATTTCGCGTTGACTCGCGCTGATACAAATGAGGTTTCTGCGTAAATACTGTCTGATGCACCTTGAAGGTGAATACTCAGGCGGTAACCATCATCAATCAGATTACGATTTTGTTGCGCAGATTTGCTCTCGATAAAACTGAACTCCGCCGACGGGACCAAGAAATTCGAGCTTCGCTTAGGTTCGTCACCGAACGAGAAATCCTCCCGTTGCCACCCAAGTTGCCAAATCCGTTGCCAGTTATCGTAGTGACGTATATCGCGCGCAGTAAACCGATAAAGCGTGGTATTTTGTTGATTAAAATTTCGCTCATTCACTTCCGTGGTGAAGCTATACATATCTTTTGCCGGATTGTTGCCAGGCACGTTATAGCTGACCAAACCGGTATTTTGTAATTGTGATAAACGCAGCAAACTTTTCAGTTGATGGCCTTGTGAATTAAGCCAGCGGCGGTCAAAACCTAGGGTTGCTCGCGCTCCTGTGTCGGTCCCGAAGCCTAAGCCAATTTGATATCGATCACGATTGTTAGGCGCGAGTACTACCTCGATAGGTACCTGCTGGTTATCGCTACTCAGCTCCTCCCAGCGCGGAGAAATCTCGATAGAACTAAAATATTCACTACCGGCTAAGGCTACCTGAAGATCGAGCAATTGACGGGTAGTGAAGTAATCCCCTTGGGAAAATTCTGGATAGCGGTTTAGCAGCTTTTCATCAAGTTCATTGCAGCAGAACGAAATTTCACCAAACTGATACCGAGTGCCAGATTGAAAATGCAACACCACTGCCGCCGACAAATCACTGAGTTCAATATTGACTCGTTGGGTGACAAACTGCGCATCATGATAGCCTCGTTCAGCAGCCAGATTACGCAACTGCGCCTTAAATGACTCATAGTCACCATGACTGAATACATTGCCACTGAGTAACGGTTTACGGTCTAACAGTTGCGTGAAAGCTTCGTCGTGTTTAGCGTCACCCATAATTTGAATATCCACTNNGACGGACGATAATAGCCATAGGGTGTGAGCGCATCGCGAATTTGTTGTTCTCCACGAGTGAGCAAGAAGCGCAAGCGAAATGCTGCAGGTGCTACTTCACCATCCAGTTCATAGATGCGCAGATACTGACGAATATTAGTGGCGAGTTTATCATCAACACCACGGACAGTGACCGCTACTCGAGCATTTGGATTGTCCGGCGAACGGGCAGGGCTTTGCGCTGCTGCGGGTAAGGCGACATGAGAAACGCAGATTAGTAGTAAACACGATAATAATTTGCGCATGAAAATCTTACTTTGATTGGTGTAAAAATGAGTATATCACTGCAACTCTCATTGGTTCGGACAAAAAAACTGCAACTGATTCGAATATCATTAAAAACACTTGCTAGTCATGTTTCGCACAGTATAATTCGGACTCTGCTGCAGGGGCGTAGTTCCAATTGGTAGAACAGCGGTCTCCAAAACCGATGGTTGGGGGTTCGAATCCCTCCGCCCCTGCCAGTTCTCTTCTCATTGGCGCCGGTATCGGCTAAGCTAGTGATATGACAGCGCAAAAATCAGTGTTTTACAATGATTATCAACAACAAGCCCTCAGCGCGCTTGGCTTACATTTGTGGCAGCCGCTCCATAAAGCCGAGACGGAAAAAGCATTTGCAGATTTCTGCTATCGTTTAGATCGTTGGCTTCTTCTTAGTCATATTCGTATCGAAGTACAGCACACCAGTTGGCAAAATGACGTGGTTGCTTTACTGGTTGAACTCACTCAACTTAGCCGAGCGGCTCTGGTAGAGATGCCTGTAAGTACAGCTGATAACTGGAACCACTCCTACTTGCTTGATTTGCGCAGCCCTGCTGATAGCATGGGTAATAGCGCTCACTTGAAACAGATTGTATGGCAGCAGATCAGCCACTCATTAAACCCTTAAGCTGGTGTTCTGAGATCGTTAGTATTGAGCAATCAGCTCAGCCACTACCTTGGTCTGAAAGCACATTAAGGTCTTGTTTTACTGATACCTATCAAAATTTTGGTTACTGGTCATCGAATGCCGAACTGATCGGCTTTGCGTTGGTGCAAACAGTCGGTGATTGTTGGACTGTCATGAACATCGTCACCACGTTGAGCGCTCAGCGGCAGGGTGTTGCCAAACAACTATTACAGCATATTCAGCGGCAAGCGCGTGATCAGCGAGCGGAGGTTATGCTTGAGGTACGGCTATCAAATCATGCCGCATTAGGGCTATATCAAGGCTGTGGCTTTGCAATTATTGCTCGCCGCAAAGACTATTATCCAACCTTAGCTGACGGCCGCGAGGATGCTTTAGTGATGCGCTGGTCGGCCAATTAGTCCGGGCAAAATTTATCTTTGAGTAGGCGCACAAAACGCAGAGTGTCCGGATCAAAAATGGAGTAATAAATGGTCTGAGCTTCTTTGCGAAACTTGACCAAGTCTTGCTCGCGAAGTACCGCTAAATGCTGAGAAAAGGCCGATGGACTCAATGGGAAGTATTGATTTAACTCACCGACACTTTTCTCTCCTGCGGCCAATCGACAAAGAATCTGTAAACGGTGCTCATTGGCCAGTGAACGCAGAAAGGCCGCTGCACGTGCGGCATCTTCTTGGGGCATTGCAGCGATGGCTAGAGCATAGTTCATAGATGATCTCGATCGGTTTAGTGGCCAGCAAGCTCGCGCTCAGTTTTGAGTTTAAAAACTCGCTTAAAGATCATACTGGCAGGGCAAAAGCCAGTAAAGGACTGCTGGAATAGATTAGCACCGATAAAGGCCGTGAACCATATAAAATTGGGATGAACCCACTGAGTTAATGCTAGCGACAGCAAAATCATAAAACCAGCGAAAGCGGTTAATGCGCGTTCAACACTCATAATCATCTCCTAGTTGATGAATACATTAATTTAGCACATTACGAAATATAGGTGATCTTGTGCTGCTGGTAAAGGTGTATTTCGTAAATTACTAAATTAAATGAAAGTGCCGATGAATAAAACCGATAGGTTGGCTTGCGAGCGACAAAAGAGTAAGCTAAACGGCCATACATAACCTACCGAAACTTATGAACACTCGTGAACTTCATGCGCAATTGGCGCAATTGAAAACTGCCGCACAGATGGTGAGTAAAAATGCTCACGCTCCGTACAGTCAATTCCCAGTTGGGGCGGTCGTGTTGTTGAAAGATGGACGCCAGTTTAACGGCTGTAATGTTGAAAATGCTTCCTACGGGCTGACTAATTGTGCTGAACGAACGGCTATCTTTACGGCGATTGCTGCCGGTGTAAAGGCTGATGAATTTGCTGGTGTGGTCATCTATACCCCGAGTCAGAAAGCGTATGCTCCGTGCGGTGCCTGCCGACAAGTGATTGCCGAGTTCTTTGCGAAAGACGCCCCAATAATGTCATTTAGCGATAGCGACGAACGGCAATGGCAAGTCCAGGATTTATTGCCCGATGCGTTTAGTTTTCAGCCCGGTGGTTCGCTACGTGCTAAGTTGCAAGAAGGTTAAGTGATGATTACCAACCCCGCCTTATTGACCTTAACGTTAACCGATCTCACGTCGTTGAATAATGACGATAGCAAAGCATCTATCAGTCAGTTATGCCGACAGGCGCTGACGCCTTTTGGCTCGCCTGCTGCGCTATGTGTGTATCCCGAATGGATCACGTGGGCGCGATTAGAGCTTGATCGGTTAGCTTTAACCGCGGTGAAGATAGCGACAGTCACCAATTTTCCGGCTGGAAGTATTGATGTTGAGCGAGCTGCCGCTGAGACCATGCGTGCTGCAGCTGCTGGTGCGGATGAAATTGATGTGGTGTTTCCCTATCAAGCGTTGCTTAACGGCGATGAAGTCAGTGGCGGGGATTTAGTACAGCGTTGCAAACAGGCGTGTGGTGGCAGCGCTAAGCTCAAAGTGATTATTGAGTCAGGGATGTTGAAAAGCCCAGAACTGATTCGCCAAGCTAGCATGATTGCCATCACCAATGGCGCTGATTTTATCAAGACCTCAACCGGCAAGGTGGCCGTTAATGCAACCCTGAGTGCTGCTGAGATTATGCTGCAAGCTATCCGCGATAGTCAGGCCAAGGTCGGTTTTAAGGCTGCTGGTGGCGTACGGACCGTCGCTGATGCTCGAGCTTATTTAGAACTCGCAGAGAGGATGATGGGTTTAGATTGGTTAACTGCCGATAATTTCCGCTTTGGAGCTAGTGGCCTATTACAACAAGTTATTGCTGAATTGAGCGGGCATACTAAAGCTCCCGCAGAAGGATATTAAATGTTTTTACCCCAGGAAATTATTCGGGCTAAGCGTGATGGTCAGATCTTAAGTAAAGCGCAAATCGATTATTTCGTTGCCGGTATTACCGACAACAGCATTACTGAAAGTCAAATTTCAGCCTTCGCAATGGCGGTGTTCTTTCAAGGCATGACCGCCGACGAACGCGTTGCGCTGACGATCGCTATGCGCGATTCAGGTGATGTGATGGATTGGCGTGGTCTTGATTTAGATGGCCCTGTGTTAGACAAACATTCCACTGGCGGCGTTGGCGATGTGGTGAGTTTAATGCTTGGCCCTATTGTTGCCGCCTGTGGCGGTTATGTGCCAATGATATCGGGGCGAGGATTGGGGCACACCGGTGGTACCTTAGATAAATTTGAAGCAATTCCCGGGTACCAAGCGAAACCATCCAATGAGCTATTTCAGCGCGTAGTGAAGCAGGTTGGGGTGGCGATTATTGGACAGACCGGTCGTTTAGCTCCGGCGGATTCGCGCTTCTACGCTACCCGAGATATCACGGCTACGGTAGAATCTATCCCCTTAATCACCGCCTCGATATTGTCGAAAAAATTAGCGGCTGGGCTTGATGCGTTAGTGTTGGATGTCAAAACCGGTAATGGCGCTATGATGACGGTACATAGCCAAGCTGTTGAATTAGCGCAAAGCTTGGTAACAGTAGCGAATGGTGCTGGGTTAAAAACCTCCGCCATACTCACTGATATGAATGAAGTATTGGCTTATTCGGCGGGTAACTCACTAGAAGTGCACGAAGCCATTCGCTTCTTGTGTGGGCAGCAGCAAGCCCCACGACTGCGTGAAGTGACCATAAGTTTAGCTGCAGAAATGCTTTATCGTGGTGGTCTCGCAGAATCGAACGTGGCCGGTCGTCAACAAGCTGAGCAGGCACTTGATAGTGGTCGCGCGGCCGAGAAGTTTGCTGAGATGGTTACCGCACTCGATGGCCCCAGTGATTTACTGACTGAGTATACCAAGCATTTACCCTTAGCATCTATTGCGCGACCGGTATTTGCCAGCGCGAGTGGTTATATCAGCAGCGTCAATACCCGTGCTCTCGGCCTTGCCGTGGTGGCCTTGGGTGGCGGTCGCCGTACGAGTGCCGATGTGCTTGACTACGGCGTCGGTTTGGATCAAGTCCTAGGTTGTGGCGCTCAGGTTGATAGCCATAAGGCCCTAGCCATCATCTATGCGCGTACCGAAGAGCAATGGCAACTGGCCGCTGAACAAGTTCGCAGCAGCTTTGAGATCACCGAGCACGCCCCGAAACCACGTCCGGTGATCTATGAGCAAGTGGCGCGCGATTAAGTTATCCAGCAGATAGTGCAGGTGAGGCAACAGATATGGCTCGAGTCGTTATTGTGGTGCTAGATTCGTTTGGCATTGGCGCCGCTGCCGATGCAGATCAATTTGCTGATGTGGGCGCAGATACCTTCGGTCATATTGCTGCTGCCTGTGCTGCTGGTCAGGCGAATGAAGGCCGTTCCGGGCCATTACATATTCCCAATCTAATCAAACTTGGCTTAGCGCATGCAAGCTATGGGGCAACGGGGCGTTGGCCGGCCGTGGCAACCATCGCCGCCGATCAGCTGCAGGGCGGCTATGGTTGGGCGCAAGAGCTTTCCAGTGGTAAAGATACGCCGTCAGGACACTGGGAACTGGCGGGGGTGCCGGTACTATTTGACTGGGGCTATTTTCATCAGCCCGAGAATTCCTTTCCAGAGGCATTGTTAGACGCTTTAGTTACGCAAGGTAAGCTGCCAGGATACTTAGGTAACTGTCACGCTTCAGGTACGGAAATCTTGAAACGCCTCGGCCGCCAGCATATGCAAACGGGCAAGCCGATTGTCTATACCTCGGCAGATTCGGTGTTGCAAATTGCTGCCCATGAGCAAACGTTTGGTCTACAGCGATTGTATGAGCTGTGTGAACTAGCGCGAGAATTACTTGAACCGTACAATATCGGGCGGGTCATCGCACGACCTTTTTCGGGTAGCGACGAGAGCAATTTCAAACGCACCAGCAATCGCCGTGATTATTCGCTACCACCACCAGCTCCCACAGTTCTTGAAAAGTTGACTATGGCGGGTGGTCAGGTCATCGCTATTGGCAAGATCGCCGATATTTTTGCCCATATTGGTATTACTACAGCGATCAAAGGCAGTGGCATCAAGCAACTTACCGAGCTCACCATCGATGCGATGAACAGCGCGCCAAGCCAGTCAGTCATTTTTACTAACTTAGTCGACTTTGACAGTGAGTATGGCCATCGTCGCGACATTGCGGGTTACGCCCGTGCACTTGAATATTTTGATCGTTTAATTCCAGACCTAGTAGCGGCAACGCAAGCTGACGATTTGTTGGTATTTACCGCCGACCACGGTAATGATCCGAGTTGGCCAGGTACCGATCACACTCGTGAGTATATCCCGCTATTGGTATATCGCCCGGGTCTACAGCCTGTTAATTTGGGACGACGAGAAAGCTTTGCTGATTTAGGGCAAACTATTGCCGATTATTTGGGTTTGTCAGCCATGGACTATGGTGCATCGTTCCTAGCTGATTTAAAAAGAGATGAGTAAATGAGTACCCCACATATTAATGCTAATCCCGGTGATTTCGCTGATATCTGCTTGCTTCCTGGCGATCCATTGCGAGCCAAGTTTATTGCCGATAAATATCTGGACGATGTTCAGCAAGTCAATGACGTGCGCAGTATGTTTGGCTTTACTGGCACCTTTATGGGGCGTCGCGTGTCGGTCATGGGAACTGGCATGGGCATGCCAAGCTGCGCTATTTATGCGCATGAACTGATCAACCATTTTGGCGTAAAACAGCTCATTCGCATTGGCAGCTGTGGCGCCATTGATGATCGTGTACAACTGTT
>DIVC01000005.1:10981-11386 GCA_002423905.1 Idiomarina sp. UBA6142 | reverse complement strand
GGACTAAAAGCATGAATGTTTTGCTGCAAAATAGGCAATTGCACAAACGCATCCTGGTATTGCTGATTCACTGGCACAAACATACGAAAGATGTTTTTTAATAAATGGGTTCCGCACTTTGGCACTGAATTTAGAAACACTGGTTTGAGCAAAATAGGCTGATGAAAATTACTGTTTACAGCATCCAGGGTATCCTGTTTAACCCGTACATTCGGCATATGAACGATCTCTGTGATTGGGTGAAAATAAAATGCCGACGCGAAGTCGGCATTTTGCATTACGCGGGTAGAACGCCTACCACTGATATGACACGTTCAAGAACGCCCGCCGCCCCAGCCAATCATACTGACTGTAGAACGCTGCGTTACCTAAGCGAGTCACACCACCGCGGTCAGATACTTTCGG
>DIVC01000005.1:6411-10930 GCA_002423905.1 Idiomarina sp. UBA6142 | reverse complement strand
CCTAAACCATAACGCTCGTGGTTACTCACGGCTCCTACATAACGCGCTGTCCAGTTATAGGTCCAGTCGTCTTTCATCATGCTTACACGTAAATTACCCACGTGCTTCGGTGAACCAAACTCACCGACGCGGTCAATTGGTGCACTTGCGGCAAATAACTGGCGGGCCGCTTCGATTTGAATCGTGTGCTCGTAAGTGACGTTGAATTCGGCAAATTGCGTAGAGAACGGATAGTTCATCTGCACGTCAATACCACGGTTCACCTGTTTGGCAATATTTAAGTAATTACCCGTCACTTCTTCAATGCGCAAATCCACCGAGTTACGGAAGAACTGATTACACAGCGGTTCAGTACTGAAGTTTTCCGAGGCGTAACAACCACGAACAATTGACGATGCACCTAACAAGGTTACTTCACCATCAATTTCAAAGTTGAAGTAATCAACGCTCATACTGAAGTCAGTAAACTTGGGAATCCAGACGATACCAAAGGTTTCTGCCACTGAAGTTTCTGCTTCTAACTGGCCTAAACCACCACCGGTGAATACCGTGGCGGAAATCGCCGCACCCGCAAAGTTACCCGGAATACCGTCGGATGCACAGTTGTCGCGGGTAAGCTGCGAAATTTGGTTATTCGCAAAAGCCACATCATAGTTGATACATGGGTCAATCGAACGTTGACCAACGAAGCTGGACTGGTTGTTCAAGAACAATTCATACAGCGCTGGTGAACGGAACGAGCTACCACGCGATGCCCGAACTCGCACGCCTTCACCCACCAACCAATTCAAACTCGCTTTGAAGGTGCGGTCGCTACCGTAGGTCGATACATCGGTATAACGGCCTGACAAGGTCATTTCAACACGCTCAGCAAACGGCAGGTCACGCAGCAATGGAATGTTCAACTCGGCAAAGAACGCGCGGGTATTTTGCTCGCCTTGGGTGATACCTGCTGACGACATACCCCACGAGTTACCCGCTAAGGTGTGCTCGCCAGGTACGTCCATGATGGACTCTTCTTGATAGCTCAAACCGACCGCAAAGCCGACTGGTTGATTATTGAATTCAGTCAACTCGCCCGATAACACTGCTTCGGCAGTACGTTGTTTATAGACGGTATTACCGGTCTCTTCACCAAATAAGAAATTGCGNNAATTGCGGATCGAGCCATGGTACATCGATACAGTCAACCCCTCGTACTGAAGTTTGGGTGCCAACACATGAACCATAGTTAAACCACTGATCGCGAATCGAATCATTAAAGATTATCTTGGTCTTGTAATCACCATCGCTGCGGCTATCTTGAAGACTGATATCCCAATCGTAATCACCCCATGAACCTTCAAGCCCGACCACAAAACGGCGATAATCGACCGTTATTTCGCTACCTGAATGATCAGTAATAGGTGTTGGGCTCAACCACTGCGCACCCGTCCAACCGGCACTCAGTGGACTACCGTTACCATCACCCACATCGTAATTCCAAAAATCGAAGTTGCCGTTATAAATATAGGTCCAGAACTGGCGATAACCATTGGTGGTGGTCTTACGGCGGTTTAGTAATACTTCGCTATATAGCGTGGTAGTGTCTGACAGCCACACTTCACCAGCACCAAATATCGTTCCGGTTTCTTGCTTCGGCGATAAGGTTTCCAAATCTTGGAATGGGTGATCTGAATTGGTCACAGAAAACGAGTTGCGATCAAAGCTGACTGGGAACCAGCCATTCGGGGTCCGCATGTCGTATGGATCGTTAGCCGTTTGATTGAAGCTTGACACATACTGGCCTAAATCACCGTCATAATCATACTGCGCCAAGGTGCCACGTCGCACGTTACTATCACCAGTGAAGCCATTGGCGTAGTCATAAATCCACACATGGCCCCACGGCAAATCGTTACAATGGAACTCACCGGTACGCGGGTCAACTAAGTCGGCACGCTCGCCATTGGTTGGATCAAAGAAATAATTGTTACCACAATCAAAGAAGTTACGATCGCCCATGGCCAGTTCGTTGACGCGCTGATAATCAGCGACTAGACGGAACGAACCTTTATCATAACTACGACCAAAGCTGCCGCTCAAACGCAGCGTTTCGCCACCTGACTCTTGCGGCCGACTAAGGTTAAAGTCAAAGCTACTTTCGTCGCCAGTTTTGGTGACGATGTTGACCACACCGGCAACCGCATCAGAACCATATAATGACGAGGCGCCATCTTTCAAAATTTCAACGCGTTCGACCGCTGACAACGGCATAATGTTCAAATCGAATGCTGACACTTGGCCACGGGTACCCGCTGGACCAATACGACGGCCGTTCAACAGCACTAGCGTACGATTTGCACCTAAGCCACGTAGTGACAGGGTTTCGGTACCGGTACCACCCTCAGTCACAAAAGCAGTCGATGCCGCTGCTGTGATCTGGTTCGAGCCCGCTGCTACCGTTGAGGTCCGCAACAAATCACCCAAGGTCACTAAACCCTGACCAATCGCTTCACTGGCGCTAATAATTTCTACCGGAGAGGCTGAATCGAGGCCATCAGTGCGAATACGCGAACCAACAACGGTAATTTTTTCCGTACCTTCGCGTGCTGTAACATCATCGGTTGCTTCCGTGTCTTGAGCTTGTGCTGCGGTGATACCGCCACCCACCAATACATAGCCGATGGCTAGTGCCAGTGGGCTTCGCTTCAATTCGAGATTTTTCAGCATGTTCGTTAACCCTTGGATTTATTGTAATTTGGAGTATCAGCAAGTCTACAAAATAAACTCATTTCTGTTCTGATATTAACCAATCCTGACAAAATTCCAAGAAAAAACATAATTTTTTTTTAACTTTGGGAACTTTTAGCTATTTTTAACCACCATTACCATCGCTGGACGTAGCAACCGACCTTGTAAGGTGTAGCCTTTTTGTAACACGGCTAACAAGCTATTGTTCGCTTGACCTTCGGCTGGCTGCATTGCCATGGCTTGATGCAATTCTGGATTAAAGCTCTCGCCCACCTCACCAACTGGCTCTACCCCAAACCGCTGCAAGGTGTTGAGTAAACCTTTATGAGTTAATTCGATACCTTCGACAAAACTGGTCAGCAAGGTCTCTGCTTCAGCGGCCGCTGCAAGCGCCAATGCTCGCTCTAAATTGTCGACGGTGCTGAGTAACTCATTGGCAAACTTCTCTAACGCAAACTTGTGCGCTTTGTCCACATCAGCCGCCGCACGACGCCGTACATTTTCCATTTCCGCTAGCGCCCGCACCGCCTGATCTACTGCGTCTGCAGCGCGTTGCTCGGCCTGACTCAAAGCCAGCTCAAGCTCAGCAATACGGTCGGTCTGCTCATGCTCGCTAGCAATCGGGTCAGTTGTTAGGTCTGACTCATTGATATTAGTCTCAGCCGCTGGTTGGGGTTGTTGCTGTTCAGGGTCTTTGGGGCTCATAGTTACATCGTATCCTTATTCTGCTATAAAATGACAACGTCACAATTATGGGGGCAGTCGCCGACGAATCAAGCGCTAGCTCCAATAAAATTCAGGAATCACTATGCCGGATCATCATCAACCTCCCTTTCAGCGTGTTGCGCTGCTTGGTAAAGTTAATCACCAAGCCACACGCAGCACCTTGTTGGCATTACTTAAAGGCTTGCAAGCAGCGAATTACCAGGTGGTGGTAGAGCAGCGTACCGCTGAACAACTGGCTGAACTAGCGGTGCTGCAAATGCCGCTGCAACAGTTAGCTGCGGCAGCTGATATTGCCGTAGTAGTGGGTGGTGATGGCAATATGCTGGGCGCCGCGCGGGTATTTGCAGAAGTTGGTTTACCGGTGATCGGAGTGAATCGCGGTAACTTAGGCTTTCTCACCGACCTCGACCCTGACCAAGCCCTAGCGCAATTGTTGAAGGTGCTGCAAGGCCACTATCAAATCGAGGCACGGCAACTGTTGCAAGCCACCATTATGCGCAGTAACCAAACCCTTGCGGTGGGCCGCGCCATCAATGAAGTGGTGCTGCATTCCGACAAAGTCGCACATATGATTGAGTTTGAAGTATTCATCGACGACCAGTTTGTTTACAGTCAGCGTGCCGATGGCCTCATTGTTAGCACCCCGACCGGCTCGACCGCGTACTCACTGTCTGGCGGTGGCCCCATAGTTACCCCCGCTGTGAACGCCATTACCTTAGTACCCATGTTCCCGCACACGCTCAGTAGCCGTCCTATTGTGGTTTCCGCTAACAGCTGTATTCGCTTGCGCACGGCACCCGATAATGTCACCTTGCAAATCAGTTGTGATGGCCACGTCCGAATGGCGGTGCAGCCGGGTGATGAAATTGTCATTCAACAATTCGTCCGACAACTGCATTTAGTTCACCCAACCGACCATTGCTACTATCGTGTGTTGCGGAACAAATTAGGCTGGGGGAGTCGGCTGTTTTAATTTTTTTTACGCAGTCGCCGCGGACATCTTGCATTACTGCTTAAATACTGTATAACTACTGTATAGATAACCAGTGATTGGAGGTCT
>DIVC01000005.1:0-6245 GCA_002423905.1 Idiomarina sp. UBA6142 | reverse complement strand
GTGAAGGCCGCTCTAAAGCTTGGATTAACGGCTATCCAGTGACGGTTGCACAATTGCGTGAAATAGCCCCGTTATTGGTCAATATTCATGGTCAGCATGAACATCAATTACTCACCCGCACCGAACATCAACTCAATGTGCTCGATCACTATGCACGTCATCAGAGTTTGCTCGAACAAGTTAGCCAGGATTATCAACACTGGTATCAACTGCGCAAACAACAAAAGCAACTCGAGCAGCAACAAGCCGATCGTCAATCGCGGACGCAACTCCTGAGTTATCAGTTGCATGAGCTCCAAGAGTTCGCGTTACAACCCGATGAGTTTGCCGAGCTCGAACAACAGCATCGGCGTTTAAGCCATAGTGCGACGTTGTTAGAAGATGCTAGCTTCGCCTTAAATGCCTTGTACGAAGGTGAGCATAATAATGCCTTTAGTCTGGTTCAGTCGGCATTATCACGGTTAGAACAACAGTTAGACAACGATAAGCAACTCGAACCTATGGTCCGCCTGCTGCACGAAGCCAGTGTGCAATTGCAAGAAGCCGCCAGTGAATTGCGCCATTATCATGACCACGTTGAGCTTGATGATGAACAACTAGCGGTCACCGAACAACGCGTTACCCAGGCGATCAAGCTAGCGCGCAAGCATCAACTAGAAGCGCACCAATTGCCACAATTCCAGCAGCAGTTAGAGCAAGAATTAGCCCAGTTGCAACAACAAACCCAGCTAGCCGATGGCAGTGAACAACAGGTTAAACAAGCAGCGCAACAATATCGCGCCAGTGCTGAAAAGCTATCCCTCAGTCGGGTCAGCGCAGCCAGAGAGCTGGGTGAGCGTATTAGTGCTGCCATGCAGCAACTAAATATGCCCCATGGCCGTTTTTATATTGACCTAGAGCATCATGGTCAAGCACCGGCGAGCAAACTCGGTACCGATCAGATTCAATTTCAGGTCACAACTAACCCTGGACAACCATTACAGTCGTTAAACAAAGTCGCTTCCGGTGGCGAACTATCACGCATCAGTTTAGCGATTCAAGTCATCACCGCCAGTCAAATGACGACCCCAACATTAATGTTTGACGAGGTCGATGTCGGTGTGAGTGGTGCAACAGCTGCTACGGTGGGTCGTTTATTGCGACAATTAGGGCAGTCCTGCCAAGTTATTTGTGTTACTCATTTGCCGCAAGTGGCCGCTAAGGCGCACCAGCAGTTACGGGTTGATAAAACCACAGATGGCGAACACACCGAAACAGTGATAGTGCAGCTCGAGCATCAGCAACGGGTTATTGAACTGGCACGTTTATTGGGTGGTGATACCGTCACTGCAGCAAGTAAAGCTAATGCGGAAGAACTATTAGCGGTCAGTTAAGTCTATAATTGCAGAACAAAGAGGCTGGTCATTGCCAGCCTCTTTGTTTATTATCCGTTAAGCATTTACGCGCCTTACCTTTTGACAAGCCAAAGCAGGTTGTATGAAAAAATTTTTAGTCACCAGTTGCTTCATGATCATTCTCAGCGGTTGTTCGGTATTCGAAGGGCTGGTATATCGCATTGACGTCCCACAAGGTAATTATCTCGAGCAACGTGATATTGATCAGTTACGCGTCAATATGAGCAAAGCTCAAGTTGAGTTTGTCATGGGCTCCCCAGTTGCAAGTAATGTATTTCGGCAAGACGTTTGGCATTATATTTTTAATATGAATGCTGGAACTAGCCCTAAAGATAACTACCAAAGCTATGTGGTTTTGCGCTTTGATAACGATCGCCTAGTGTCTTATGAAGGCTCTTTTGAGCGGCCAGCAAACTTCGATACGCCGCTGGATCAGTAACGCTTGAACACTGGCCAGCCCATTCAGGCGCCTTGTTGACAGGAGCGTTATGCAATCCGGCCGTAGCCTTAACTCATCGGGGCTGATTATCAGCCCAACCGATAAACGGACATACCACCAGTTGGTATTGCCAAATGGGTTACGCTGCACCCTCATTCATGACCAACAAGCGCGCTCAAGCAGCGCTGCTCTCGCTGTAGCGGCTGGTCATTTTCACGATCCCGAGGACGCCCAAGGGCTAGCTCATTTTCTTGAACATATGCTGTTTCTCGGTACTGAAGGCTTCCCTGAACCAACTGACTATCAGGACTTCATCGCTGCGCATGGGGGAACTCACAACGCGTGGACTGGCACGGAGTACAGTAATTATTATTTCTCAATCGCACCCCAGCAGTTTGCCGCTGCACTGGATCGTTTTAGCCGGTTTTTCTACCAACCGTTATTTGCTCCCAAGTGGGTAGCTCACGAATTACAAGCCATTGAGTCTGAATTCCGCCTTAAACAACGTGATGAGCTGCGTCGCTTGTATCAGGTGCACAAGGCTACGGCAAACCCCGAACACCCATTTAGTAAATTTTCAGTGGGTAACCTTGCCACTCTTAAAACCTCATCGAGTAAGCACCTGCACCAACGCCTATGGCAATTTTTTCGGCTTTGGTATCGCTCCAGTCGTATGACGCTGGTTTTGGCTGGCCCCCAGTCACTGGCGGAATTAGCGCAACTTGCACAGCATTATGGCGGTAGCATCACTGCCGCTGACGGGCCTGATTTTTCGGTGCAACAGCCCTTATATCGGGCCGACCAACTGGGCGTGCAAATTCAGGTAAAACCACTCAAAAATGCTCGTCGTCTCATTATGGCGTTTGCCTTGCCAGGAATAGACGCCGACTATGCCCATAAAACCACCAGCTTTATAGCCCACTTACTCGGCTACGAAGGGCCTGGCAGTCTCTATAGCCATTTGCATCAACAGCATTGGATCCATAGCCTTGCCGCCGGTGGCGGTATCAGCGGCAGTAATTTCAAAGACTTCAATATCAACATGCAGTTGACTGAATTGGGTTTACAACATTGTGATGAGATTGTCAGTTATGTCTTCGCCTTTATTGCTCTGATTCAGCAACAAGGGCTCGAAGATTGGCGCTACCAAGAACGGCAAATCAGTATTGGCAACGCATTTTCCTATCAGGAACCAGCGCGCAGCGAAGATCTAGCCCCGCAACTGGCCATTAACATGCACCACTATCCGCACCATGATGTGATTTTTGGTGATTACCGTATGGATGGTCTAAATCGCGACTTTGCCGAACAGCTACTCGCGTTAATGAGTCCGCAGCAATTGCGAATTACGCTGATACACAGAAACGTTCTGACCGATCGACAGGAACCCATCTATCATGCCGAGTATTCACTGCAGCCGTTATCGACAGGTCAACTACAACGCTTTTCTCAGGCACAACCGCTAGCGACCATGCAATTGCCACCAGCCAATGCTTTTTTGCATCAACAGCGCGGGGTTAAACCTCTAGAGGCCGCCGCTTCGGCACAACCATTGCTGTTGACGAATAGCAACTCACAGCAACTATGGTGGCTACAGGACCCAGATTTTAGAGCCCCCAAAGCACATATTTATCTTCATTTAATGCTACCGCATTCAATGCAAAATGCCACCAGCTATGCTTGTGCACGCTTATGGTGTGATTTATTACTCGACCAACTCAACGAACAATACTATGACGCCGAGATCGCCGGGCTTCATTTTAACCTATACACCCAGCAAACTGGCATTACCCTGCATTTGTCCGGCTACTCCAATGGTATTGTGGCGCTGTTTGAACAGCTTCTCACCGAACTGCCCAACTTAACCATGCAGGATACCCGTTGGCATGATATGCGCACGAAGTTGAGTGCTAACTGGCAGTCATCACTAGCGAATAAGCCAATTAGCCTGCTGTTTGCCCGAGTAAACGTGCTATTGCAACCCTACACCTATTGCCTACCTGATTTGGCGCAAGCCATAGAGCAGCTGCAAGTAGCCGATTTTACCCAATGGCAGCAGCAACTATTTTGCTGTGTGAGTCATAAGACATTAGTGCACGGTGACTTGAGCCGAGCCGAAGCGCAGCAACTGAATCGCGCCCTAAGCAACTTTATCGGTGCGCCTTGCCAACAGCCCCAACTCAACCTGAGCCCTCGCTGTTTAAGCAGCATGCTTGACTTACAGCAGGCGTTATTGGTTCCCACACAACACACCGACTTTGCTTCCATGTTGGTGTTGCAGCATCCCGAAAAGACCATTGCTGCGCAAGCAGCGGTGCTGCTGCTCAATGATCTGATTGCACCTCGAATCTTCTCGCAACTGCGTACCGAGCAACAACTCGGTTATGTGGTAGGTAGCAGCTATTTGCCGCTACAACAGCAGCCCCACTTATTGCTATACGTGCAATCCAATAACTACACCCATGACCAAGTCGAGCAACGTATTAAGCAATTTGTCGACGACTTTAGCGCTCAATTACCGCAGTTACTGGCACAGCAATTGAGTTCTAGCAAACACTCTATTGGCCAACAACTACGTGAGCCCGATACCAATCTCAGAATTCGCAGCCAACGCTTATGGACCTCCATCATGCAGGACGACCCGCACTTTAACCGCCTCAGTGCGTTAGCCCAAGCCATCGAACAATGGCAGCCATCAGCGCTGCTGGAATTCTGGCGACAATGGCGTCAGCGTGCGCAGGCGCAATTTTTTGTCCATGCGGTACCAAAGAGCTTTGACAGTGGTAGGTGAATTGTTTAACGTAACCGCACGATAAAAACAATGATAAGAGCTGCTCATTCAACGGCCTATTTTCGGGGACTTACGTGCTGAATAACCTTCCTTGCGGGGTCATTTTCGATCGTCAACGATACCTTCGTACGGGGTGGAACTGCACCATTGTCGCCTTGCTAAGCATGCTGATGATAAGCTTTTTTAGCCCCGCGCTGAGCGCACAAGCGGCCGATTGGCAAGTTGAATTAATTACTCTTCGGGTTGCCAATCAACCCATTCAGGCGAGTCAACTGGATGCCCGCAATCGGCCCCAGCTCTATAATGCCGAAACACTCTATTTACCGAATCTGCGCGAACCCTTCACCATTGAGTTTGGCGCGCCCTACGCCCCCCAACCACAGCGCTTATATTACCGGTATCGGCTGCATGGGCTCGATGCCAACTGGATTTATACCGACGCTGATTTCCGCCGTGCGACCTATACCAACCTTGGCTTTGGTCGGTTTCAATTCGTCGTTGAAGCCTCAACCGATGGCCTCACTTGGCAAGGCCGGCGCCAGCTGCATCTCAACGTGGCGGTACCGGCTTGGTTATCACCCTGGGCTATTGCCGGTTATTTGCTAGTGACCGTGGCACTATTTGCCGCTATCGCCTTGACTATTCGTGCTCGCCGTTTGGCAATTCACCAACTCCGCGAAAGTGAGGAACGCTTAAAATTAAGTTTATGGGGTAGCGGCGACCAATTATGGGACTGGGACATCCGTGCCGAAACCCTGCACCGACACAATCAATGGCGTCAACTGGCGAGCTTTCCACAAGATCGCATTCGCTTTGGTGAGCGCAGCCAGTCTTCGAACATTCATCCGTCAGACTTGAAACGCGTGCAACAAGCATTGCATGACTATCTTGATGGCCGCAGCGACTGCTTTGAGATTACCTACCGGGTCAAAACTGATGATAGCTGGATATGGGTACTCGACCGCGGCAAAATTGTCGAACGCGATATGCAACAACAACCCACTCGAATGACCGGTACGTTGAAAGACATTACGCCGTTGGTTGCTGCCGAGGAACGCTTAAAAATGTTAGCGGCATCAATTACCAATATTTCTGATGGCGTGTGTATTTACGACAACCACTTCAAAGCCATAGAAATCAATCAGTCATTTACCCGTATTACCGGCTTTCATCGTGATGATATGCTCGGTCGGGAATTACAGTTTGGTCTTTATAGTCCCGACTATTTAAATAAAATGAAGCAAACGATTGCCCATCATGGCAGTTGGCACGGTGAAATTGAGGACCTACACAAAGATAAGTCGACCTATCAAATTGAACTCACCATTGACGCGATTCGCGACGAAGTTGACCAAATCACCCATTATGTCGCTACCTTCTCGGATATTACCGAGCGCAAAAATGCCGAACGTGAGTTACGTCGGTTGTCGAATACGGATACCCTCACCGGGCTCCCTAACCGCTCCTATTTTCAAGTCAGCCACTCCAATTTAGTGCGTAAACGTATTCAGCACGCCATGTTACTGTTTGACCTAGATGACTTTAAGAAAATTAACGATTCCCTTGGCCATGAGGTGGGCGATGAATTATTGCTGCATGTCGCCGAACGGGTTGCTGAAGT
>DIVC01000115.1:8641-15538 GCA_002423905.1 Idiomarina sp. UBA6142 | reverse complement strand
TACGGCGGCGGGTTGCTCTGGCGCTGGTTGGCACGCGCCTAAGGTGACCAGCAGACTGGCAGCAAGCGCACTATAAACAGCAGACTTCATAGTATGTTCCTTGTTCACAAACAAATAGTGGCAGTTAATCTACGCTTAATTCGGTTTGAAATAAACTAACCAGTTGTGGAAACAACGCACTGATCTCGCCACTTAGTAGCGCAAAGTCTGCATCCACGCGCTGTTCTGGCGTGGCATCCACCAACTTATCCTGTTCTTCAAGGACTACATCGGTAGGTTTAAAGCGTTTGATCGCTAAATCTTGCTCCAGCACAAACTGTAATCGTTGCTGCCAAATCAGGGCCAATTTAGTCACCTGCTTGTTATGCGCTAAATGAGTTTCAATCTCAGTGCCACTGAGATCATGTTGCCGACAACGAACCACCGCACCACTATCATGCGCATCGCGCAATTCCACTTCGTCGCCAAATTCAAAGCCATCAATGAGCTGCTGTTGACGCAAAAATTGGGTGAAATACAGTTCGCTGGGCTGTTCAGCAAACCAAGGTTTAACCGGCAACGAACCGAAACTACTGCGCAGTAAACCGAGCACATCTTCGGCTGCCGATGCACTGCTTGCATCAACCACCACGATACCCAATTGGGTATTGATCAGGGCACCGAGTTGCTTAAATTTACTAAACGCTTGTGGCAGTAAGCGATGAATCAAATCTTCTTTCATAGCTTGTTTTTCTTTGCTCGCCAACTTACGGGCTAATTCAGCTTCGCGTTGCGCCACCAACTCTTCAAGCTGAGCATTGATGACACTGCTGGGTAATACTTTTTCTTCTTTACGCGCTGTGACCAAATAGCAATGGCCGATTTTGTGCGACAACACCTCACTAGCTCGGCCAAAGGGTGAGGCCCAACCAAAACTAGCGATTTCACTACGAGTGCACGGTTTGAAACGCATAGCCTCGAGCGCTTGTTCAAGTTGCTCAGGCATAACAAAATCAGACGCAAGCGTGTAAATACGGAGGTTTCTAAACCACATAACGACTTCCTTGATGGATTGGTATTAGCGATAGTTTACCGGAATGACAAACCGATAGGTGAGCCCATGACCGACTTCACTGGTGGCGGTAATGTGGCCATGCAGGGTTTGGATCACCAAGTTACGAATGATGTGTGTACCTAAACCACTGCCTCCTTGTTGGCGTTTGGTGGTAAAGAACGGATCAAATAATTTTTCCATTTGCTCAGCGGTAAGACCTTTACCGTTGTCACTATAGATAAACTCTAGCTGATTATCAGCAATAGCATTCACCACAATACGAATCTTGCCTTTTACTTGCGCTTCAAAACCATGAAACAGTGAATTCACCACCAAATTGGTGAAAATCTGTGCGAACGCACCTGCGGGGGCGGTGATATTGATGTCATCGTCACACACCAGTTCAATCTGATGTTGACTGTTTTTCCAGCGCGGACGAAGTGAATGAATCACATCCTGCAGATATTTCTTTAAATTGAATTCACGCACTGATTCTGAGGTTTGGTCGACAGCCACTTGTTTAAAGCTACCGATTAAGTCAGATGCACGAGCTAAATTATTTTCTAGTAGCTGCATCGCATCGCTACCAGAGGCGAGAAATTCTTGCAGCTGCTGCTGCGTGAGAGTCTTTTCCATGAGTGCAGTATTCATGGTTTGCATTTGGTCTCGCAAAAAGCTTGCGGCAGTAATTGAAATTCCGAGCGGGGTACTGACATCGTGGGTAATACCAGCGACCAAACCACCAAGAGAGGCCATTTTTTCCGATTCCAGTAATTGTGATTGCGCACGTTCCAGAGCAGTCAAGGAGCTTTGCAAACGATCATTCGCTTCACGTAAATCGGCTTCAATAATTTGTCGTTGGCGAATTTCTCGCATTAATTTTTCTTGGCGCTGTTCAAGCTCATTTTTTCGCCGTTCTAGATCGAGTAACACTTGACTTAGACTGGATGTCTTGTGAGCCACATCTTGTTCTAACATCGCATTTTGTTGATCGAGTTTACGATTAGCATGCAGCAGTTGCTGTTCGGTTAATTGTAAGTCTTGCTGATAGTCTTCGAGTTTATCGAGCAGTTGGTTATAGGCTTGCTCAACCATGAGGAATTCGGTATTACGCTGGTCGTGTAGGCGAATGCGCGAATGGTCTAAATCATCCAACCGGAAATTCTTAATTTGTTCTGTTAAATCGCGCATGGGGCGGTGTAATTGGCGACTAAACGCAAAGCTGAACAGCACAATCAAGAAAGTACTTTTAATAATTGCGTTGCCGAAGATGAAATAAAGACTGACTTTTATCCGGTCAATGGCCACGTCGCGGGTTGAAAATAGCGTGACATCACCGACCGGGGTAGACTGTCCCGAAAATTCGAAAACCAATGGTGCGTAGTAACCAAAAACCCCGTTTGTTTCATCGATATTATGATATTCGGTGCTGCTTTCTGGCAGCATGACCAGTGACGCCGCGTTACCGAGTTGAACCATGATTTTGCCGGTATCATCACGGATAATGATACCGGAAATGGCCGGGATACTGATAAGACCCTCGGCGGTTGCATTGATTTGTTCGTAGTTAAATTCCCACAGCGATCGCGCGAGCGAGTTACTAAAGGTGCTTTGTTGGTTTTGTAGCTCTTCGACCAGCATGCGCTTGGTATCATAGTATTCACCCAGTACCTGCACACAGGTGACTAATAAGGTCAATACGAAGTAGACCGATAGCACGCTAGTGAGAAGTGATTTAGAAATACTGGTTGTGGTCATGAGTGGTTCCGAACGCGATATCGCAACAACTTAAATGATCGATGCATGAAGCGCAAGGAACATGCCATAATAACCCTGCCTATGTCGTTAGGTAAGGCGGACCTCAAGGAGCAACACGGTGAGCGAATTAGACCAATTGAATGACTGGTTGAGTTTTAATCCAACCCTCGACACTTGGATCAAAATCGGGGTATTGCTACTCGCGGCGTGGATCGCCAACTTTGTCGTGAAAAAGGTTCTACTCAAAGGTGTTGTTCGGCTGCTCGCGTTAGCCAATGCTAGCACCGTGGTGAGGCTGCTCGAAACCCTTGTCGTATCGCGGTTAGCTAATGTGGTGCCAGCATTAGTCATCGCCTTTGGTATCGATTGGGTTCCGCATCTACCTGATAGTGTTCCTATCATTGCTCTCAATGTGTGTAATGCATTTATAGTGGTCACGATTGCACGGGCATTGAGCGGCTTGTTAACCGTGGTGAATCAACTCTATGAATTGCAGGATAGCGCTCGCGAACGCCCGATTAAAGGCTTTGTACAGGTCGCCAAGATAGCCATCTATGTGGTAGCAACCATTCTAATGGTCGCGGTGTTAATCGATCGATCTCCGGTCATTTTGCTGTCGGGATTAGGCGCGATGGCAGCGGTGCTGTTGTTAGTCTTTCAAGATACCTTGTTATCGCTAGTGGCAAGCGTGCAAATTAGCTCAAATGATATTGTGCGGGTGGGTGATTGGGTTGAAATGCCCAATTTAAGCGCTGATGGTGATGTTATTGACATCGCTCTGCATACCGTCAAAGTGCAAAATTGGGATAAAACCATCACCTTCATTCCAACCAAACGCTTCATTACCGACCCATTTAAAAATTGGCGTGGTATGCAAGAATCCGGTGGTCGACGGATCAAGCGCAGTTTATTAGTGGATCAGCAAAGCATTCATTTTTTGTCCGCCGATGAATGGCAACAGTTGTACCGCTTCCGATTATTGCGCGACTATTTGGATAGCAAGCAAGCAGAAATTGACGCTTGGAACCAGAAACTCGAAGAAGCCGGGAAAGAGCCGGTAAATACCCGTCGCATTTCCAACATTGGAACGTTTAGAGCCTATATTGATCAGTACCTCAGAAATCACCCCAAAGTACATCAACAAATGACTCTGATGGTGCGACAATTACAGCCTACTTCAGATGGCTTGCCGCTCGAAGTATACTGCTTTACCAACACTACGGTATGGACTGAGTATGAAAGTGCGCAGTCAGACATATTTGATCATTTGTTATCCATTGCCGGTGAATTTGGCCTGCGCGTATTCCAGCACCCCAGTGGTGCCGATATGCGCGGTTTATTACACCCAACGCCCACGAAATGACATAAAACCGTCACCTTGTCATAAATATGACATGTAGTGGTCACTAAGCTGTCATACAACTGCAGTATCTTGCGCTCATCTTTCTAAAACGACGTGCAAGGTACTGTCATGAGAATATCTTTCGTTCCTTCCATGCTGGTGCTTGCGCTCAGTGCGAATATCGCCGCAGCGCAAGATGCTACGCTAGAACCGGTGGTTAACGCCGCCAACGCTATTACCCAATCAGCACGCAGTTCACAATTGACGGTCGAAACGATAGCCGACACCACCCAAGAGCGAGTCCAGCAGTACAAGCAGATTATGCGCCAAATTGAAGGCCTTGAGGTGTATACCCAGCAGCTGCAAAAGCAAATCGCTAACCAGACCAGTGAAAAAGCTGAGCTGAACCTGTCTATTGACGAGGTCAGTGTAGTTGAGCGACAAATCACCCCGTTAATGTTACGCATGATAACGGCGCTCGATGCCTTTATTGATCTTGATGTGCCATTTCTTGGTCGCGAGCGTGACGACCGCATCGCTCATCTCAACGATTTAATGGAACGCGCCGATGTGGATGTATCGGAGAAATTTCGCCGCGTTATGGAAGCCTATCAAATTGAAGCCGACTATGGTCGCAATATTGAAGCCTATAACGGCGTCATGGACATCGATGGTCAGGCGCAGGACGTTGAATTTTTGCGCATTGGTCGTTTGGTGTTGATCTATAAAACCCGCGATGGCAGTCGCATGGGAGTATGGAATCAACAGCAAAAACATTGGCAAGCGCTCGACAGCAGCTATAACAGCGGTGTGCAAGAAGCTATTCGTATCGCCCGTAAGCAATTGGCGCCCGATTTGCTGATGCTACCCATTAACACCTCAAGCCGCGGAGAGTAAGTTATGAAACTGATCAAATGCATTGCTCTAGCCGCGGGATTGATGACCGCTAGCGTTCACGCCGCACCTCAGCAACCGGTTGATCTGGACCAGTTGTTACAGCAATTACAGCAAGGCCAATATGCTCAATCGGAAGAGAACAAACAGCGTGAAGCACGCTTTCGTGCCGAAGCGGCCCAGCAACAGCAACTGTTGCGCGAAGCCATTGCGCAGCGCGACCGACTAGAACGCTTAAGCGAACAGCTCGAAACGCAATTTGAAAAAAATGAAATTGAACTCGCCGCAGTTACCGAAACACTCAATCAGCGCCTTGGCTCACTGCGCGAATTGTTTGGGGTATTGCAGCAAGTGTCCGGTGATACCGCCAGTAAGTTACAAAACTCCTATGTGTCGGTAGAATTTCCTGGCCGCAGCGAGCAATTAAGTGCGTTAGCGAAGAAGATGGGCAGCAGTTCTAAGTTGGCGTCAATTAGCGAAATTGAGTCGGTTTGGTTAGCGTTACTGCAAGAAATGACCGAGTCAGGCAAGGTGAGCCGTTTCAATACCGAAGTAACCTTAGCCAATGGCGAGAAAGTAGCACGCGATGTCGTGCGGGTAGGTACCTTCAATATGGTCGCTAATGGCCAGTATTTAGAATTAGTACCGGGCACCGACACCGTGGCTGAGTTAATTCGTCAACCGTCGTCACGTTACTTGAGCACTGCGGCGGATTTACAGGCAGCGCAAAATGGGCAGGTTAAATTTGCACTTGACCCGACTGCCGGGGCTATTTTGGGTTTATTAGTGCAAGCACCAAGCTTGGGCGAGCGTATTGACCAAGGTGGCACCGTTGGTTACATCATTCTTGCCTTGGGTGCTATTGGCTTGCTGATTGCCCTTGAACGCTTTGTTAGCCTCACGCTTATGGGTGGCAAAGTGAAGCGTCAGTTGAAACAAACCGAAGCCCGTAGCGATAACCCACTTGGCCGCGTCATGGCGGTACAAGACAAATTCCCACAAGTGGATACCGAAACCTTGGAGTTAAAACTCAGCGAGGCCATTTTACGTGAGATCCCAAGCATCACTCGTAACCTGACCTTCATCAAGATTATTTCGGTGGTCGCGCCACTGATGGGCTTGTTAGGTACCGTGACCGGTATGATCAATACCTTCCAAGCGATCACCTTGTTCGGTACCGGTGACCCGAAACTGATGGCCGGCGGTATCTCGCAAGCCTTGGTTACCACGGTTTTAGGCTTGGTTGTAGCGATTCCGATGACCTTGTTGTTCGCGTCACTGAACACCCGCAGCCGCACCATTGTGCATGTGTTGCAGGAACAGGCATCAGGCCTGATTGCGGAGCGTTCTGAGCGGAGGCACTAAGGGTGATTCTGAACGAATTCTACGGCGCTATTCAAGACTTCGTCGAGACCGGCGGGCAAGTATTGGTGGTGATTGGTGTGCTAATTTTTGTCATGTGGCTGATGATTCTTGAGCGGATCTTTTATTACCTCACGGGCCATCAGCAGGCCAAGCAAGCTGCACTATCAAATTGGCAGCAGCGCAGCGACAAATCGTCCTGGCAGGCTGAGCAAATACGTCAAGCGATAATTTCTCGGGTGAGTTTAGCCCTCGGCAGTAACTTGCCGGTGTTACAAGCATTAGTAGCGCTATGCCCGTTACTTGGTTTGATGGGTACCGTCACCGGCATGATCGAAGTGTTTGATGTGATGGCGGTAGCTGGCACCGGTAACGCCCGTTCAATGGCAGCCGGGGTATCGAAAGCGACCATTCCCACCATGGCGGGCATGGTGGGTGCTTTGTCTGGGGTATTTGCCGCCACGTGGTTACAGCGTACCGCTAAGCGCGAACGGTTGAAGTTAGAAGA
>DIVC01000115.1:6643-8526 GCA_002423905.1 Idiomarina sp. UBA6142 | reverse complement strand
GATGCGCGCGCGGTGCAAGCCAATATTGAACGCCTTTATGCTGAAAACCCACAGGGTTCAGTGGTCATTCAAGCCGACAAATTGGCCACGACTGAACGCTTAATTCAAGTGATGGACGCCGCTCGTGCTGCCGGTGTATTTGATGTGTCCATTGCCACACAAGAAGACTAATTATGATCCGTTTTCTGGCAGCATGTGCACTAGCCGTAGCCGTTACCCTCGGGTTGTTTTATTTAATGCAATCCCTGATCACTGGCGGTGAAGGCGCAATGAGCGAACCACCGAAAGGCTCGATGCTAGATTTCGTGCGGGTCAAACCGGAAGAATTGGTGCAAGAAAAAGATCGCAAGCCCAAGCGTCCACCCGAGCCGGAACAGGCTCCACCCGACTTACCGCAGCCACAATTTGACTCGGCAGTCACGGATATCGACGGCCAAGGCTTTGATTTTAGTACCCAAGTAAGCGGAGATACAGCACTGACTGGCGGCTTAGGTCTTGATACCAGCGATGGTGAGTACTTACCGATTGTCAAAGTGCAAGCTGTTTACCCACGCCGAGCATTGCAGCGCGGCATAGAAGGCTACGTGGTGGTTGAGTTTACCGTGACCAAATTGGGCACAGTGCGAGATCCGCGGGTAGTTGAAGCGCAACCCGAAGGGATTTTCGACCAAGCAGCGATGGACGCGGTGCTGAAGTTTAAATACAAGCCACGGGTGGTTAACGGCGACACCGTTGAAGTCGAGGGCGTGCAAAATCGCCTGACCTTTGAGTTAGGAGGATAAAATGCGTCATCTGTTACTCGTCATTCTAACCTTAAGTATCTTAGCTATTTTTCCCGCTGAGTTGCTCGGTCAAGAGCGTAAACGTACGCCGGCATTGCGGGAGCAGGTTTATAGCCAGCTATCGCGGGCCCAACAGCTTGCCGACGGTGGCGACCTTAAGGCGGGTTTAGCGGTATTGGCTACCGTCGAGAGTAAACTCAACAGCATGAATAGCTACGAGCGAGCTATGCTGTGGAATTTTTACGGTTTCATGCATTACAGCCAAGACGATATCCCAGCCGCTATCAGCTATTTCAGTAAAGTGGTTCAGGAAGATCCAATCCCGGATGCACTGTTGCAAGGAACGCTATTTAGTCTGGCGCAGCTGGCGCTGGGGCAAGAGCGCTATCAAGATAGCTTGAAATACTTGGATAAGTGGCAGCAAGCGGTTGGCGGTGAACCACAATTGAAGGCTTTGGTATTACGTGCGCAAGTGTTGTATCAACTGAAACAATACGATGCTGCGTTAGCACCTATTGTTGCGGCTATCGAAAGTAGCCAAAAGGCCGGTCAACGGCCCGATGAAAATTGGTATGTACTCGCACGAGCTATTTATTTTGAATTAAATCAAATTGACCGAGTGGCTGAAATATTGGTGCAAATGATTAAGCACTATAACAAAGCTGAATACTGGGTGCAGTTGGCTGGAGTTTATGCCCAATTAGGACAGGACAACAAGCAATTGGCAGTGCTAGAAGCCGCCCATGTGCAGGGTTATTTGACCAAAGGCCATGATATTCTCAATTTGGCGCAAGCCTATTTTGTCAATGATATTCCGTATAAGGCCGCACGGACCTTAGAGCAAGGAATTGAGCAGCAAAAGGTTGAGGCGAACCTGCGCAATCTGAAGCTTTTGGCGCAAAGTTGGGTGGCTGCGCGCGAAACCGATAAGGCTGTTGCTGCCCTATCGAAAGCAGCTGCTCTCAGTGATGATGGCGAGCTTGATGCGCAGCGTGCGCAGGTGTTGCTCAATGCTGAGCGCAATACTGAGGCTATGGCGGCTGCGCAACAAGCACTCGACAAAGCTGGACTGAAACAACCCGGTAATATGCATTTAGTCAT
>DIVC01000115.1:0-6583 GCA_002423905.1 Idiomarina sp. UBA6142 | reverse complement strand
CGTTGAAGCAGTCATAAAAAAGACATGTGGGCGTCATAAATAAGTCAAAAAACTGACATAGAGTCATAAAACTGTCATAAATATGCCATATCCTAAGCGCCTAGGTCAGGAGTAAACTATGACTCCTGCGTGGCGACTATTTATGATTAGGTGGCGACTCTATGACACATTTCCGAGCTTCGGTTCTAAATTCCGCAGTATCCGCAGTGCTTATCAGCGCTTTTCTGCAGCCTGCGTTCGCAGCAGAAAACGATGAAACCGTCAGTTTTGATTTTTATGGTCAAGCTAATGTGGCTTTGCTTTTTGCCGATCGTGATGGGTCAAGCGATACTGAACTAGTCAGCTATGCCTCACGTATCGGGGTTAAAGGCGGTACTAAACTGAGCAATGGCATTGAAGTGATTTACCAACTGGAATGGGAAGTCGATCTCACCGATTTAGGTGGCGATGACAACCTAAAATCACGCAACCAATTTGTCGGGTTGAAAGGTGGTTTCGGTGAGTTTACTCTAGGCCGGCGCGATACTGCGGTAAAATATTTGCAAACTGGATTTGACCCGTTTGCTGATTATGAAGGCGACATCAAGAATATCTTTGCCGGTAAAAACCGTACCAAAAACACCATTTCCTATTTCACCCCGATGTTTGATGAGTGGCAATTTGCCGCTAGCTATGTGCTAAGCGAAGACGATTTAGTCGATGATGGTCAATCACTGACCGTGACCTACGGCGACAAAAAGCTGAAACGCACTGGCTTTTATGTTGGCGCTGGCATTGATCGCGATGTCAATGGTCGTGACCTTGAACGTGTTGTGGTGATGACCAAGTTAGCCGACACCACAGTTGGCTTTATGTACCAAGATCAGCAGCGGGTTGATGGTAGCGCACAAGCCGATGGCTTTGTCGTTAATGCAGTGCATCCCCTTGGCGATTTCACCTTAAATGCACAATATCAATTGCTCGATACGGGTAACGGCGACCAATCTTCGTTCGCTGCTGGCATTGATTATCGACTCGGTTCAAAAACCACGCTGTATGGATGGTACACTGGCCAAGACTTTGACAACCTAGATGTTGAACAAAGCTTCGTTGCCATTGGCTTGTTGCATAAGTTTTAAGTTTGCAGTGGTCATTGCGCAGGTTAAACTAAGGTTCTTTGGTATCGTTTAGCTGGGCATATGGGCAACTTCGTATTAATTGCCGGTTATCTGCTGATTGGTTTATTCCTGCAGCGGAGCCGGCAATTTCCGCAAAATACCGGGCAAATTCTTAACGCTTACGTGATCTACGTCGCGTTACCTGCGTTGGTATTGCAAAAAATTCCCTTTCTTGAAATTAGTCCACAGTTGCTGATCCCAGCGCTTACCCCCTGGATGTTATTGGCTGTAACGGTGCCACTTCTGCTGTGGTTGAGCCAGCGGCTGCACTGGTCACGCGGCACTACCGGCGCCATGCTGATTATTGTGCCGTTGGGAAACACCTCGTTTGTCGGTTTCCCCATGATCGAAGCATTTTTTGGCAGTGCCGGCATTCCCTATGCCTTGCTCTATGACCAAGTTGGTTCATTTTTGATCTTGTCACTCTATGCCACCATTATAGCTGCTATTTACAGTCACCCAGTGGGACAAAGTGGCAGCCGTCCGAGCGTGCGGCAATTATTGCTGCGGATTGTGCGCTTTCCACCTTTTATTGCTCTGATAGCGGCCTTGATTTTGCGCGATATAAACTATCCACTGATTGCCCAGCAATTTATTGATTCACTGGCACATACTTTAGTGCCGGTGATTATGGTTGCAGTGGGTTTTCAACTGAAGTTTCGACTTGCGGCAGAGGATCGACGGCCACTAACGCTGGCGTTAGTCATTAAGTTAGTACTTACTCCAGCACTAACATTGGTGGCCTTATATGGCTTTGGGCTGAGCGATCTAGTTGTTCAAGTGACTATCATGGAAGCGGCCATGCCAGCCATGATTTCAGCCGGCGCGCTAGCCATTATGTCGGGCTTAGCGCCTACCTTAGCAGCTGCTATTGTTGGCTATGGGGTATTGCTGTGTTTGCTCACGTTGCCACTCTGGTTTTATCTACTGCAGTGGCTTACAACGGTCTAATCGTTTAATTTTTTCGCGGCAAATTCACCGCCAGCCACTCGAACTTGAAACACCTCATTGGGCGCCAATTGCTGTGGATCGCGAATCACCTGCCGCTGCCCATTGGTAACAACTGCATAGCCGCGGGCAATAGTCTGTAACGGGCTGACCAAATGCAATTGCTGTAATTGTGCTTGCAGGTGTTGGTGGCGCTGCTTGGTGTGCTCACGTATTAGCCGTTGCAGGCGTTGATCGAGCTGTTGTAGCTGCTGTTTAGCCGGCTCGATACGACGCTCTGGATGAACTCGCTGCAGCCGTTGCTGACTGTGTGACAACTGGCGCTGTTGTAATTGCAATGTGCGCAGCACTGCCTGCTGAATGCGGCCACTAATTTCATCAAGGCGTTGGCTATTCAGCTGCATACGGCGTTGTGGGTCTTGTAACAACAAGCGTTGCTGTATGGCCTTTAGTTGCTGCTGTTGATTGCGCTGGTAGCGTTGCCAACTAGCGCTAAGACGTAGCCGTTGCTGCTGTAACTGATGCAACCATTGGCGCTGGTCTTGGCTCACCAGTTCCGCGGCCGCAGATGGCGTGGCTGCACGAACATCGGCAACAAAATCACAGATAGTAAAATCGACCTCATGGCCAATGGCGCTGATGGTCGGAATCGGACAGCTGTGCAGTGCGTAAGCCAGTTGCTCATCGTTAAAACACCATAAGTCTTCTAACGAACCGCCGCCGCGCGCCATAATCAATACATCCACCTCATTGCGAGCGATGGCGCGTTGCAACATGCTCAGGAGTTCGGCAGTAGCCGCTTGACCTTGCACGGCACTCGGGTAAATGATCACCTCAATACTTGGGTCGCGGCGTTTCAGTACTGCTAGAATATCGCGAATAGCCGCCCCCGTCGGAGAAGTGATAATACCGACCCGGCGAATAGCTGCCGGTAGCGGCTGTTTACTGTCACTGGCAAATAAGCCAGCAGCGGCGAGACGTTGTTTGAGTTGTTCGTAGCGTTGCTGCAGCAAACCCGCTCCAGCATCTTCCATGTGCTCAACAATGAGCTGGTAATCGCCACGCGGCTCATACACCGTTAATTTGGCTCTCACCAGCACCTGCATACCATGCTGTGGACGCATGCGCACGCGTTGGTTACTGGTGCGAAACATGGCCGCTTTAATTTGGGCTTGTTCATCTTTGAGAGTGAAATACCAGTGCCCCGAACTCGGCGCAGAAAAGTTTGAAATTTCACCAATCAACCATACGGTGCCAAAACCTTGCTCAAGCATCTGTCTTACTTCAGCATTTAAGCTGGCAACGGTAAAAATCTGTGGTTCTGACATGGACACGTGATCTCGTGAGTCGGAAAAAATCAGTTTACTGAAAAGCCCTTTAGGAGTAAAATCTGCCCGCAACATAAAGCCAGTCAGTGAGATGTTGCCATGCTACGAATTGCCCAAGAAGCTCTAACCTTTGACGACGTGTTACTCGTCCCCGGTCACTCGACCGTATTACCCCACACGGCCGACTTAAAAACCCAACTAACGCGCACCATCGACCTGAATATTCCGCTGGTTTCAGCCGCTATGGACACCGTCACCGAAGCAGCGTTGGCTATTGCCTTGGCGCAAGAAGGTGGGTTGGGCTTTATTCACAAGAATATGACCATCGCCGAACAAGCAAGTCATGTGCGGAAGGTAAAAAAATACGAAAGTGGCGTCGTTACTGACCCCGTCACCGTGAGCCCCGACACCACCTTGGGGCAAATTCGGGCGTTAGCGGTCGAGCATGGTTTTCATGGCTTCCCAGTGGTGCAAAAAAATGGCGAACTGGTCGGCATTATTACCGGCCGCGATACCCGCGCCGAAAAAGATGATAGCAAGCTGGTTACCTCCATCATGACTGCAAAAGAACGCTTGGTAACGGTCAAAGCAAACGCGGAGAGCGAAGAAATTTTAGGCCTCATGCATCAGCACCGGATTGAAAAGATTTTGGTGGTTGATGACCAGTTTCATTTGGTCGGTATGATCACACTGAAAGATTTTACCAAAGCTGAGAACAAACCGAATGCCTGTAAAGATGAACTGGGCCGTTTGCGGGTGGGTGCTGCGGTTGGCGTTGGTCCGGGCACCGACGAGCGTATCGCGGCATTGGTCGAAGCGGGCGTAGATGTGTTGTTAATTGACACCTCACATGGTCATTCGCAAGGTGTTATTGATCGCGTTATCAGTACTCGTAAAGCTTATCCGGAACTTGCCATTATTGCTGGCAACGTAGCCACTGCCGAAGGCGCTAAAGCCTTAGCTGCTGCTGGTGTTGATGCGGTTAAAGTGGGCATCGGCCCTGGCTCGATTTGTACCACTCGCATTGTCACTGGCTGCGGTGTCCCGCAAATTACCGCCATTAGTGATGCTGTTGAGGCACTGAAAGGTACCGGTATTCCAGTCATTGCCGACGGTGGCATTCGCTTTTCTGGTGATATTGCCAAAGCGATAGCCGCTGGCGCCGCCTGTGTGATGGTTGGCAGCATGTTGGCTGGAACCGAAGAAGCACCCGGCGAAGTCGAGCTGTATCAAGGTCGCTATTACAAATCGTATCGTGGTATGGGCAGTATTGGCGCGATGAATCAGCGCCATGGCTCATCTGATCGTTACTTCCAGGCCAGCAACGAAGCTGAAAAATTGGTACCAGAGGGTATCGAGGGTCGAGTTGCTTACAAGGGCCCAATTTCTAATATTATCCATCAGCAAATGGGTGGTATTCGCTCAGCGATGGGCTTAACCGGTTGTGCAACCATTGCCGAGATGCAAACCAAGCCGGTATTTGTCAAGGTCACCGCAGCCGGCATGGGCGAATCACACGTGCACGATGTGCAAATTACCAAAGAAGCACCAAACTACCGGATGGGCTAAGTAACCATGCAAGATATTCACGCACAGAAAATTTTAATTCTTGATTTTGGCTCACAGTACACCCAGCTGATTGCTCGCCGTGTTCGTGAGCTGGGCGTTTATTGTGAGTTATGGGCCTGGGATGTTGACGCCGAGGATATCAAAGCCTTTGCACCCAGCGGCATCATTTTATCCGGTGGCCCAGAGTCGGTCACTGCAGCCGACTCCCCGCGCGCCCCTGATTGCGTGTTTCAAGTTGGAGTACCAGTGTTAGGTATTTGCTACGGCATGCAGACCATGGCGGCTCAATTAGGTGGTCAGGTGCAAGGCTCAGCCGAGCGCGAGTTCGGATATGCCCAAGTGGAAATATTACAAGCGACCGAATTGTTCCAGAATATTGAAGACAGCATACACCACAACGGCAATGCCCAACTCGATGTATGGATGAGCCATGGCGACAAAGTGGTGATTGCACCGCAAAACTTTGCCATTATTGCGCAAACACCAACCTGCCCAATCGCAGCTATGGCCGACGTGGCAAGGCGTTTTTACGGCGTCCAATTCCATCCAGAGGTGACTCATACCCGTCAAGGCATGCGTATGCTTGAGCAGTTTGTCACCGGCATTTGTGGCTGTGACACCAACTGGACGCCCACGCAAATCATTGAAGACGCGGTACAACGCATTCGCCAACAAGTCGGCAATGGCAAAGTGGTGTTAGGTTTATCTGGTGGGGTAGATAGTTCGGTTACCGCTATGCTGTTACACCGCGCTATTGGCCCGCAGCTGACCTGTGTGTTTGTCGATAACGGCCTATTACGGTTAAACGAAGCCGAGCAAGTACTCGAAATGTTTGGCGACCATTACGGCTTAAACATTGTGCATGTGGAAGCCGAGCAGCGCTTTTTATCAGCGTTAGCGGGTGAACATGATCCAGAAGCCAAACGCAAAATCATTGGCCGCGTGTTTATTGAGATTTTTGACCAAGAAGCCAGCCGTATCCAAGGTGTCGAGTTCTTAGCCCAAGGCACTATTTATCCTGATGTGATTGAATCAGCGGGTTCAAAAACTGGTAAAGCCCATGTGATCAAGTCTCACCACAACGTCGGCGGTTTGCCGAAAGATATGGCGCTAAAATTAGTTGAGCCATTGCGCGAGCTGTTTAAAGACGAAGTACGCAAAATCGGTCTTGAACTTGGATTACCCTATGAAATGCTGTATCGCCATCCATTCCCAGGCCCAGGTCTTGGGGTACGCGTACTGGCTGAGGTGAAGAAAGAATATTGCGACATTTTGCGTCGCGCTGATCATATCTTTATTTCCGAATTGCGTAACGCCGGGCTCTATCACGAAGTCAGTCAAGCCTTCGCAGTATTCCTACCTGTGCGTTCGGTCGGTGTTATGGGTGATGCACGTAAATACGACTGGGTGGTGGCGTTACGCGCAGTCGAAACCATCGATTTTATGACCGCGCGCTGGGCACATTTGCCCTATGAGTTGCTCGGCAAAGTATCCAATCGCATCATCAATGAGATCGATGGTATTTCCCGTGTGGTCTACGATGTGTCAGGAAAGCCGCCCGCTACGATCGAGTGGGAATAG
>DIVC01000044.1:12863-16172 GCA_002423905.1 Idiomarina sp. UBA6142 | reverse complement strand
GACGACGTGGTGAAAGTATTGAATAAGTACGAGAAAACCACCTTAGTTATTGAGGGACATACTGACAACACCGGCAGCTTTGACTATAACCAGACGCTGTCGTTAAACCGCGCTAACGCTGTACGTAACCACTTTATGGGCAATGGCGTCGATCAGCGCCGTTTGACTACCATGGGCTTTGGCCCAAGCCAACCAGTGGCTGATAATAACACCAGCGATGGTCGGCAATTGAACCGTCGGGTTGAGTTGCGCATAGTACCGAATCAGGCGTAACGCCGGTTGTGCTGAACGAAGCGGGTTAGCTACGGCGACCCGCTTTTTTTTGCCTGAGATATGGCTATTGACTGCCAAATATATTCGAACTACCATATATATGGTTAAGCGAATATATTAGGAATGAAATGCCGATAAAAGTGCTTTTCCTCTGCTCAGCAAACTCAGCACGGTCACTGATGGCCGAGGCAATATTGCGCCAATTTGCCGGTGATACCATGACCGTTTGCAGTGCCGGTACCGAACCGACAGCACCCGAGCCAGGCGCCATAGAAGCCTTGCGCGCTATGGGTATTAACCCCGATGATTTGCACTCAAAGTCAATCAGCGACTTAGATGCCCATGAATTTGATTATGTTATTAGCCTCTGCGACCGCGCACGCAGCGAATGCCAAGTGGACTTTAAAGAGCAGCATTTTATTGCTTGGGATTTCCCTGATCCGGTGGCGATGCGCAGCAATGACGCTTTCGAAAAGACAGCAAAAGAGCTCAGCGAACGAATACGCATGTTTCTGCTGATTGTCCGCAAGCGAGCCCAACAAAGTAACCTTTTCAATGCTCCACAAGAATTTTTCAAAGTGCTGGCCGACCCGCTACGACTGCAAATCTTGCTGTTACTAACCAAGCACCATGAATTGTGTCTCAACGACAGTAGCCGTTCATGTAGCCATGAAATGTGTGTCAGTGACGTGATCCAAGCAACGCAGATGTCGCAGCCGAAAGTCTCGCGCCATTTGGCACAGTTGCGTGAATACGGACTCTTAGTAGACCGCAAACACGAACGCTTTGTGTTCTACAGTCTCAACCCAGCGCTACCTGATTGGATGCGTAGGGTCTTACAAACTACCGCCGACTACAATCCAGCACTGGCTGAATACGCCCCAACAACAAGCGCAGTTAAACAGGAGCAGTAACATGACTATTCGCGTAGGTATTAACGGATTAGGCCGCATTGGCCGCTTGGCGCTGCGGATCTTTAGTGAGCGCAACGATATACAACTGGTGCGCGTCAACGACCCCGCCGCTGATGCTGCGACTTTTGCGCATTTGCTCGAGTTTGACTCGGTGCACGGACGTTGGCAGCGCGAGGTAAGCGCTGATGGCGATTCGTTAATCATTGACGGCACACGCGTGCTGCTAACTCAAAACAAAGCATTAGAAGATACCCCTTGGGGCGATTGCGACGTGGTGCTCGATGCTACGGGCAAATTCAAAAAAGTCGCCACACTGCAGCCTTATTTAGACCAAGGCGTGAAGCGAGTGGTGGTATCGGCACCGGTTAAAGAGCCGGGCGCTTTAAACGTGGTGATGGGCGTCAACGATCAGCGGTTTGACCCGGCCCAGCACCGTATTGTCACCGCCGCGTCGTGTACCACCAACTGTCTGGCCCCGGTGGTGAAGGTATTGCANNTGCGGCATGAGCCTGATTCCCACTACCACCGGCTCTGCGACCGCCATTATTGAAATTTTCCCTGAACTGACAGGCAAGATCGATGGTCATGCGGTGCGGGTGCCATTGGCCAATGCCTCGCTGACTGACTGTGTGTTTGAAGTGAGCCGACCCACCAGCGTGGCGGAGGTGAATGGTTGGTTGCGTGAGGCCGCTGAGGGCGAGCTAGCCGGTATTTTGGGCTATGAACAACGACCGTTAGTTTCTATCGATTACAAAACCGATCCGCGCTCCAGCATTATCGACGCGCTGTCCACCATGGTGGTGAACGGCACTCAGGTGAAAATTTATGCCTGGTATGACAACGAATGGGGTTACGCCAATCGCGCCGTGGAACTAGTCGCCAAGGTTGGCGCATGCTAAGTCAGTTGTCGCCAGCGGTACGCCAATATGTGCTGGTGACCGGTAACTACTGGGCCTTTACCCTCACCGATGGCGCGCTGCGCATGCTGGTGGTGCTGTATTTTCACCAGCTTGGTTATAGTGCGCTGGAAGTCGCCTTGCTGTTTGTGTTTTATGAGTTCTTTGGCGTGGTGACCAACTTGTTTGGTGGTTGGTTAGGCGCGCGCTGGGGCTTAAACCGCACCATGAATATTGGCCTTGGGCTGCAAATTACAGCCTTAGCGCTGTTATTGGTGCCCGCCGATTGGCTCACTGTGGTGTGGGTGATGGCCGCGCAGGCGCTGTCCGGCATTGCCAAAGATCTGAATAAAATGAGCGCCAAAAGTACCATTAAATTGCTGGTGCCTGATGATCAGCAAGGGCAGTTATACCAATGGGTTGCCCTACTAACCGGATCGAAAAACACCCTCAAAGGCGTTGGCTTTTTCTTAGGCGGTTTGTTGCTCACCCTGATCGGTTTTCAAGGCGCCGTGCTGGCGTTAGCGGCAATGCTGACTGTGGTGTGGGTGGGTAGTTTAGTGTTTTTACGGCGTGATAGTGGCAAAGCCAGCTTTAAGCCGAAGTTTCGCGATCTACTGTCAAAAAGCCGCGCCATTAATAGTTTGTCGGCCGCGCGCTTACTACTGTTTGGCGCCCGCGACGTGTGGTTTGTGGTGGCCTTACCGGTGTTTTTAGCGGCGCAACTTGGTTGGGACCATTGGCAGGTGGGTAGCTTTCTCGCCTTGTGGGTGATTGGCTATGGTGGCGTACAAGCCATTGCCCCCCGCTTTACCAAGGCTCAACAGGTTAGCCGTTACGGTGCGTTGTTGACACTAGCACCTTTGGGTTTAGCCGCGGCCCTGTGGTATGGCTTACCGGTGAGTAGCAGCATCATTGTTGGGCTTGGTCTATTTGGTGTGTTGTTTGCCATTAATTCATCACTGCACAGCTACCTGATAGTCGCCCATGCCCGTGCCGATGGCGTGTCGCTCGACGTTGGCTTCTATTACATGGCCAACGCCGCCGGGCGCTTGCTCGGCACCTTGCTGTCTGGCTGGGTTTACCAGCAGGCTGGGTTAGAGGCCTGCTTACTGATCTCAGCACTGATGCTGGCGCTGTCAACGCTGGTGATTACAGCGCTGCCGGCTGCACCGCAGCCCACGGATTTTACTGAAACTAAGGCGTCTGAAAGCGCGCAATAAAGG
>DIVC01000044.1:8053-12758 GCA_002423905.1 Idiomarina sp. UBA6142 | reverse complement strand
CATAAGCGGTGCGGGATGGCTATTTGCCGATACAAAAGCTGCCGAAAATCTTGCTAAGTAGGTCGTCGGAGGTAAATTCGCCAGTGATCTCGTTCAGGTGTTGCTGAGTCAGGCGTAGCTCTTCGGCCAGCAGCTCGCCGGCTAAGTGCTGCTCTAGCTGGTCACGGCCAGTTAGTAAGTGCTCACGTGCGCGATCCAGTGCATCGAGGTGACGGCGGCGGGCCATGAAGCTACCTTCGTTGGTGGCTTGGTAGCCCACGCAATGCTTCAAGTGTTCGCGCAACAATTCGATACCGTGACCGGTTTTGGCCGACAAATGCACCACCGGAATGCCGGCAATGTGGTCTAGGGCGACCGGTTCGGCACTGAGGTCTACTTTATTACGGATCACGGTGTAGGGTAGGTCTTCTGGCAATTCGGCGAAGAATTCGGGCCAAATGTCAGCAGGATGAACGGCGTTGGTTTCGCTGGCATCAACCATAAACAATACGCGGTCGGCGCTGCGAATTTCTTGCCAGGCGCGCTGAATACCAATTTGCTCCACTTCGTCGGGGCTATCACGCAGGCCGGCGGTGTCAATGATATGCAGCGGCATACCATCAATTTGAATGTGTTCACGCAATACATCACGAGTGGTACCGGCTATCGCGGTGACAATGGCTGATTCACGNNAACGAGCCTTGCTTGGCTTGTACCGTGACTTCATGCAACTGGTCAATGATGCTGTCGAGGTCACCCGCTACTTTGCCGTCGCTCAAAAAGTCAATTTCTTCGTCAGGGAAGTCAATCGCTGCTTCAACGTACATACGCAGATGGATGACTTGGTCCACTAACTTATCAATCTCGTGTGAGAAACTGCCCTGTAGGCTCTGTAAGGCCGCTTTAGCGGCTTGTTCTGAGGTGGTTTCAATCAGATCGGCAATGGCTTCGGCCTGAGTCAAGTCAAGCTTGTCGTTCAAGAATGCGCGTTCGCTAAATTCGCCAGGGCGCGCCGGACGAATGTCAGGGAAATCCAATACTGCTTTTACGATCATATCGACCAGAATAGGGCCGCCGTGCCCTTGCAGTTCAAGCACGTCTTCGCCAGTGAAGGAATGCGGACCAGCAAAGAACAGCGCAATGCCTTCATCGAGCAGATTGCCGTCTAAATCGCGAAAGGGTACAAACTCAGCTTTACGGGGTGGAGGGCAATGACCGAGCATGCGCTCGGCCACTGTTTTAGCCATGGGGCCGCTGATGCGAACAATACCGACGCCGCCACGACCGGGTGGGGTTGCTTGGGCGACAATGGTATCGTTGCTTAGCGCATCAGCCATGGCCTTAGTCCGTTATTTTTTGCGGCGTTCCATCATGCCTTGTTTCTCAAGGCCACGATAAATCCACTGCATTTGTGCAATCGTAATCAAGTTGTTGCTTAACCAGTACAGCACCAAACCTGATGGGAACCACAGGAAGAATACGGTAAAGATCACCGGCATATACTGCAGAATTTTCTGCTGCATCGGGTCAGTGGCAGGCGTTGGTTGCAACTTCTGCATCACGAACATGGATGCGCCCATTAATAGGGGAAGAATATAGAACGGGTCTTTCGCCGACAAATCTTCTATCCACAGGAATAGTGGCGCGTGGCGCAATTCGACCGACTCCAATAACACCCAATACAGGGCAAGGAAAATTGGTAATTGCAGCAACATCGGTAAACAGCCACCGAGTGGGTTTACTTTCTCGTCTTTATAGAGCTTCATCATGGCTTGCGACATTTTTTGTCGGTCATCGCCATAACGCTCGCGTAATGCGGTTAATTTCGGCTGAATCATGCGCATTTTTGCCATCGACACGTACTGCTTTTTGGTCAACGGGTAGAGCAACATCTTGATGATAATGGTGACGGCAATAATCGACAGACCCCAGTTCACCAAGAAATTTTGTAAGAATTGCAGTAATTTAAAGATCGGTTGTGCTAACCACCATAAGAAGCCGTAATCAACCGTCAAATTCAGGTCTTCAGCGACTAGCTCCATCGCATCCTGGTCTTTCGGACCAATAAATAGTGTCGAGCGAATTTCGGCACTCGCGCCGGGAGCGATTACTGTGACTGGATATTGTAGGCCAATAATCGCTTGATCGCCGTTAATGACGCGTGAATACAGGCTTTTCGTACCAGCAGTGCGTGGAATCCAGGCCGACACAAAATAGTGCTCTAACATGGCAACCCAGCCCTTTTCAGTGCTGCGGTTCAGACGCGCATCGCGCATATCATCAAACGAATATTTTTCGTAGCGATCTTGGTCCCATGAATAGGCGGCACCGCGGTAGGTGGGCATCATCATGTTACCTGACGATGTCGCAATAATTTGCTTCAGTTGGGCGTAAAATTGTAGTTGTTTGTGCTCGCCTGAAGCATTGGTGATGTTATACACCACATCGACAGCATATGAGCCAGCGGTAAATATGAATATTTTAGTAATGGTACTGCCATCATCGAGCTGCAAGCTGAGAGGCACTTCAAGGCGGTCGCCTGAAAGTTCATAAGCGAATTGTTCTACATAGAACATTGGACGCCCTTCAGCGGTATCGGTACCGTGGGTTCCAACTAGACCTGATTGGGCAATGTATAAGTTATTGGCTGCTGGGTGAAGTAATTCGAAACGCTCAACAGAATCTTGTGTACGGCCAAATTGCGTCAATTGCGCCATCACGATATCGCCGCCTAATGGGTCGATCTCAACGTTCAATAGGTCGGTCTCAACACGAATCCGTTGCTGGCTGACATTTATTGTCGTTGGCGCTGATGGCTGCTGGCCCAGTGAGGTCGCTTCTGGTACCGCCGTTTCGCTAGTAGCGAGCGGAACACTGGTGTCAGCGGTTGGGATAGTAGTTTGTTGCTGCTGCACTGGCTGGGTGCCAGGAGCGGTATCAATCAGCCAACTTTGGTAGAGAAAGAAGCTCACTACTAAGAAAGCGATAAATAAAATGGAACGTGGCGAATTCATAAGTCCTTCGTCTCTTTGTTACGTCGTGGAACCGGGTCGTAGCCGCCCGGATGACCGGGATGACATTTGCCGATGCGTTTCATGGCAAGCCAGAAGCCCCGCATCATACCATGCTTTTCGATAGCTTCTATGGCGTACTGCGAACAGGTTGGTTGAAAGCGGCAACGTGGGCCTAACAACGGGCTAATTAGCCATTGATAGAGACGGATGAAGCCAATAGGAATTGCTCGCAACGCTTGCTTATAGTTCGCCATAAATAGTTCAGTTTATCTTGCAAGTCGTCGTTAGTTAGCTCAACCACGCCGTTCTTAGCAATCACAATGATATCGAATGCCGGTATTTTATACTGTTTCAGCCGAAATGACTCGCGAATCTGACGCTTAATACGATTACGATCGACAGCGCGTTTGGCTCGTTTCTTCGAGATTGTGACACCAATACGTGGATGATTGAGTTGATTGGGTATAGCTAAAAAAGTCAATTCAGCCGTAACAGCTTTGACGGGGGGATTGTTGAAGACTTGCTGAAAGTGAGCGGGAGTTAACAGTCTTAACTCCCGTCCGTACTTAAGCGCGTTCAATTACGCAGACAGTACTTTACGGCCCTTGGCACGACGGCGAGCCAAAACTTGACGGCCTTTCTTAGTAGCCATACGAGCACGGAAACCGTGAGTGCGTTTGCGTTTCAGGACGCTTGGTTGAAATGTTCTTTTCATGACGTTATTCCGTATTCGGGTTGCCTAAAATTAAGAGCGCGAATTCTATCGATAAAAAGGATCAAAGTCAACGCTAAAAGCTATCCACAGAAAGCCTTGTTAGCGCTTTTTGATTGTGGATAACAAAGCAGCAATTCATCGCATTATTTTGCCCTGAGGCTAGCGATCTGAGCACTACTTCAGTACAATCAAGTCATCCTATTTGCGTCATCAATGAAGTATTTAGCGGGTGTAAATTATCACCATCGGCTAAACATCAGTTGTCGGCGCAAGCCAATAATAATAACAGCATCAGCAGGGAGACAAGGGTGAATCAAGCGCTTTGGCAACATTGCTCTGAACGACTACAAAGCGAGTTGACCACGCAGCATTTTAACACCTGGATTAAACCCCTGCAGGCTGAGCTGCGCGACGAAACACTTATCCTCTATGCGCCCAATTCTTACGTTATAGATTGGGTGAAAGATAAGTACCTGACAATGATCAGTCATTTCCTTGGCGAGATCGCGACCGATAAAGGTATTAAACCACCGAATGTTGGGTTTGAGGTGGGGCGTATCGCAAAAGCTGACGATGCTCCAGTCGCCAATCAGAAGACTCGCGGGGCAGTTTCCCGAGCGCCGGCACCAACTGCTAGCGGTGTGCAACCACGGCGGCCAACGCCTTGGGATAACGATGGCACCGTGCTCCCTATCTTTGAATGTAACATTCACCCTGAGTATACCTTTGATAATTTCGTTGAGGGTAAGTCTAATCAGTTAGCTCGCGCAGCGGCGCTGCAAGTGGCTGAGAATCCAGGTGGTGTATACAATCCACTGTTTGTTTATGGCGGTACCGGATTAGGTAAAACGCATTTATTGCATGCTATCGGCAATGGCATTATTGCCCATAAAAAAGATGCGAAAGTGTTTTATATGCGTGCCGAACGATTTGTTCAAGATATGGTAAATGCTATTAAAAACAATACCATGAATGAATTCAAACGGTATTACCGCTC
>DIVC01000044.1:689-8026 GCA_002423905.1 Idiomarina sp. UBA6142 | reverse complement strand
GAGGGTGTTGAGGATCGTTTGCGCTCAAGGTTTGGCTGGGGTCTAACGGTTGCCGTTGAGCCACCTGAATTAGAAACACGGGTAGCAATTTTAATACGCAAGGCACAAGAGCGTGGTATAACCATGCCGCATGAGGTGGCGTTTTTTATTGCTAAACGGCTACGCTCGAACGTGCGTGAATTGGAAGGTGCGTTGAACCGCTTAGCAGCCAACGTGAATTTAACTGGGCGCCAGATCACCATTGATTTCGTTCGCGAAGCCTTGCGCGATTTGATTGCAGCGCAAGAAAAGCTGGTAACCATTGATAACATTCAGAAAACAGTTGCCGAATACTACAATATTAAGATGTCTGATTTGTTATCAAAGCGACGCACTCGATCAGTGGTTCGCCCAAGGCAATTAGCTATGGCGTTAGCCAAAGAGTTGACGAACCATAGCTTGCCAGAAATTGGCGATGCGTTTGGTGGGCGTGATCACACGACGGTCTTGCATGCGTGCCGACAAATTCAGAGCCTTAAAGAAGCTCAAAATGATATAAAAGAAGATTACCGCAACTTAATTCGTACGTTATCTGCGTAAATAACAGGGGACTGTGGGGATGAAATTTACCGTTAGCCGAGATGCGTTATTAAAGCCACTGCAAGTTGTTAGCGGTGCCGTAGAGCGCAGACATACAATTCCGATTCTCTCAAATGCATTGATTCAGGTCAGCGGCGATGAGATTCGGCTCACTGGTACCGACTTGGAAGTTGAGCTTGTTGCACGTTGTGCCGTCGATAAAGCTGCCGAAGGCCAGGTGACTATTCCAGCTAAGAAGTTTCTGGATATCATCCGCAGTTTGCCGGATGGCGCCACGGTTGACTTTAGTGCGGCTGAAGATAAAGCGCTAGTTCGCTCTGGCCGCAGTAAATTTTCATTAGCGACACTCCCGGCGGAAGATTTTCCAAACATTGATGATTGGGATAGCGATATCCAGTTGGTGACCTCGCAGAACATCTTAAAGGGGCTGATTGAAGCCACTCACTTTTCTATGGCAAACCAAGACGTCCGTTACTATTTAAACGGTATGTTGTTTGAAACGGATGCCAATGTATTGCGCACTGTAGCAACCGACGGTCACCGTTTGGCAATGAGCAGCTGTGCTATTGGGCAACCCAATTTAACTGGACGGCAAGTCATTGTTCCGCGTAAAGGGGTGATGGAATTGATGCGTCTGCTTGATTCGCCGGACAGTGAAATCAAGGTCGCCATTGGTACCAACCATATTCGTGTTGAAACCAATGGAATCAGTTTTACCTCCAAGTTGGTTGATGGCCGTTTCCCAGACTATCGTCGGGTATTGCCGCAAGGTGGTGACAAAATAGTCATCGCAGATCGCGAGCTGTTGAAGCATGCCTGCTCACGTGCAGCGATTTTGTCGAACGAGAAATATCGCGGCGTACGGGTTAGCCTGAGTTCAGGTGAAATGTGTTTGACGGCGAATAACCCAGAGCAAGAAACGGCCGAAGAAATCATTGAAGTAGACTATCACGGTGATTCGCTGGAAATTGGTTTTAACGTTAGTTATCTGATTGATGTACTTAATACCGTGCAAGGTAGCAAGGTTAAATTAACCCTGTCAGGTCCTGATGCGAGCGGTTTGATCGAAGATAGTGAGGACGACTCGTCATTGTACGTTGTCATGCCAATGCGTCTGTAATATGCATATTGAAGCACTCGCACTTAGCCAGTTTCGAAATTTCGAGCAAGCGAAACTGGCGCCCGGTAAAACGGTCAATTTAATCGTTGGTGCGAATGGCAGTGGTAAAACAAGTTTGCTCGAATCGATCTATTGTTTAGGTTTTGGTCGGTCGTTTCGAATTGGTACCTATAAGCAATTGATCAAGCATGATGCAAAGCGGTTCACGGTTTTTGCTCGCGTGATAGAACAAAACGGAGAACGCCATCAAGTCGGTTATCAGCGTGACGAATCCGGTGAGGTTGAGCTTCGTATTAACCAAGAAAAAGAAAAACGTATTGCTGCACTAGCGCGTTTGGTTCCTGTGCAACTGATGACACCTGAAAGTATTGAGTTGGTGTTGGGTGGTCCGAAACAACGTCGGCAGTTCGTGGATTGGGGAGTGTTCCACGTGGAACATTCCTTTTATAATGACTGGGTAAATTTGAGCAAGCTACTGAAACAACGAAATAGTTTGCTGAAGCAAAAGCGTTTTCATGCTGATCGCGGGTATTGGGATCAGCAATTTTCGGCCTACGGTGAGCGTATAAAACTTCACCGCGAAAATTACTTAGAAGGCTTTTTGCCGGTTTTGGTAGAGCGCTTAAAAGAATTTTTGCCGCAGTATGCGTTTACTTTCCAAATGCGGCACGGGTGGGACAGGGAGCTTTCGCTTGCTGATGCACTGGAAAAGCATTTGGAAAGTGACATGCGCTACGGGCATTCGACAGTCGGCCCGCATAAAGCGGAACTAAGAATTCATGCCGATGGCGAAGATGTTCGTAGCTTACTGTCACGAGGCCAAACCAAATTGTTGGTCGCGGCATTAAAGTTAGTGCAAGGCGAATACTTGCAGCAAAAGACTGGTGTTCAGTGTATTTATTTGGTGGATGATATTACTGCCGAATTAGATACCTCAAGCCAGGCTAAATTTTGTGAGGCGCTGGTCGCCACACAATCACAGGTTTTTGTGTCAGCTATTGAAGTTGGTGAGCTTGCTCACTTACTACAAACCGCAGATACCAAAATGTTCCACGTGGAACATGGAACCGTCACGGAAAAATAGAGAAGCATCGTTATGTCAGAAAATGAATATGGCTCGTCCAGTATCAAAGTCCTGAAAGGGCTTGATGCAGTAAGAAAGCGCCCGGGTATGTACATTGGTGATACCGATGATGGCACCGGCCTGCACCACATGGTGTTTGAGGTGGTCGATAACTCCATCGACGAATCGCTTGCTGGTCACTGCAAAGACATCTTAGTCACTATTCATAGCGATGGCTCTGTGTCCGTTCGCGATGATGGCCGTGGTATTCCAGTCGATATTCACCCGGAAGAGGGAGTCTCTGCCGCGCAGGTTATCATGACGGTACTGCATGCCGGGGGTAAGTTTGACGACAACTCCTATAAAGTATCCGGTGGTTTGCACGGTGTAGGCGTGTCAGTGGTAAACGCGTTATCTGAAAAGCTGCAACTGACTATTCGTCGTCAGGGGCATGTCTATGAGCAGTTCTATAAGCTAGGCGACCCCGTTGCTCCACTGAAGCAGATTGGTGATACTGATAAAAAAGGTACCGAAATCCGCTTTTGGCCAAGCCCAGTTATCTTTACCGATACTGAGTTCCACTACGACATTCTTGCCAAACGCTTACGTGAGCTGTCATTCCTGAACTCAGGCGTGTCCATTCGGCTTCAAGATGAACGAACGGATCGCAGCGACCACTTCATGTATGAAGGCGGTATTGGTGCCTTTGTTACCTACTTAAATAATAAGAAAACGCCGATTCATCCGCATATGTTTTACATCTCACAAGAGCGCGATGATGGCATTACTGTGGAAGTGGCATTGCAATGGAATGACTCATTCCAAGAAGGTATTTATTGCTTCACCAATAACATTCCACAGCGTGATGGTGGCGCTCATTTAGCCGGTTTCCGTGCGGCGCTAACGCGTACACTAAATAACTATATGGAAAAAGAAGGTCTGAACAAAAAGTTCAAGACCAACGCCACTGGTGATGATGCCCGCGAAGGTTTAACTGCGGTTATTTCAGTCAAGGTTCCAGACCCGAAATTCTCCTCACAGACTAAAGATAAACTGGTCTCATCTGAGGTGAAATCTGCGGTTGAGCAGTCCATGAATGAGAAGCTCAACGAGTATTTGTTAGAGCATCCGAAAGACGCACAAATCATTGTTGGCAAAATCATCGATGCCGCACGAGCGCGTGAAGCCGCTCGTAAAGCACGTGAAATGACTCGCCGCAAAGGCGCTCTGGACATTGCTGGATTGCCTGGCAAACTAGCCGACTGCCAAGAAAAAGACCCTGCATTATCTGAACTCTATATTGTGGAAGGTGACTCGGCGGGTGGTTCTGCGAAGCAGGGTCGTAACCGTCGCTTCCAAGCCATTCTGCCGTTGAAGGGTAAAATTCTAAACGTTGAAAAAGCGCGTTTTGATAAAATGCTGCAGTCACAGGAAGTGGCCACATTGATCACTGCATTAGGCTGCGGCATTGGCCGTGATGAGTACAACCCAGATAAAATACGTTATCACCGCATTATTATCATGACCGATGCTGACGTCGACGGCTCGCACATTCGTACCTTGCTATTGACCTTCTTCTATCGGCAGTTGCCGGAAATTATCGAGCGTGGCTATATCTACATTGCCCAGCCGCCGCTCTATAAAGTGAAAAAAGGTAAGCAAGAAAGCTACATTAAAGATGATCCGGCCTTGATTCAATACTTGACCAGCCTAGCGCTTGATAGCGCCTCGTTGCATGTGAACGCAGGTGCACCGGGTATCTCAGGTACGCACTTGGAATCTTTAGTGAACGACTATCAACTTGCGCAAAATAGCATTCGTAATCGCTTGTCACGTCGTATGCCAGAAGACTTCTTGCAGCGCCTGCTGTATGCACCACGAATCACTGAAGAAATGATGGCTAATCAAGAGGTTATGCAGGCTTGGGCGGTTGAATTAGGGCGTGATTTGGCAGCCCGAGAGATTAATTCCGCGACCTATACCTTGTCTGTGCAACATGACCCAGAGCGTAGTCGTTATCTGCCGGTGGTGACCGTCCGTCGTCACGGTATTGATACCGACTATCCACTAAGCTTTGAGTTCTTGCTATCACGCGACTATGACCAACTCGTCTCCATTGGTGAGAAGATTAACGGCTTAGTTGAAGCGGGCGGTTTTGTCCGTCGCGGCGAAAAAGAGAAGCCGGTGAAAGACTTTGTTGAAGCGGTTGAGTGGCTCATCGCTGAGTCTAAACGCGGTATCTATATTCAGCGCTACAAAGGTCTGGGTGAAATGAACCCTGAGCAATTGTGGGAAACCACCATGGACCCAGAAACGCGCCGCATGCTGAAAGTGACCATTGAAGACGCCATTGGCGCTGACCAACTGTTCACCACCTTAATGGGTGATGACGTTGAGCCGCGCCGCGCCTTCATTGAAACCAACGCGTTACGCGTAGCTAATCTCGACGTGTAGTTTTAGCGAAGTACCGAAGCACGCATAAAAAACCCGAACTTTGGTTCGGGTTTTTTGTTCTGGCTAGCATGCCATTGGTTACGATGACAGTAGCGAAATGTCCGCGATCTGCAGAAACTGCTGCTGCAACTGACCCAACAAGGCTTGCCGGTTGGCACGAACGGCAGCGTCATCCGCGTTGACCATCACACTATCAAAGAAGGTGTCGACCGGCGCTTGTAAGCCTGCTAGCGCTCGCAAGGCGGCGTTGTAGTCATGACCAGCTAATGCTGTGCTCGTTTCGGCTGAAATGGTCACCAACGCTTGATAGAGCACTTTCTCAGCGGCTTCGCTCAGCAAGTCGGGCTGTACATCCAAGTTGATGTCGCCTTCTACCTTGGCCAGAATATTACCGACGCGTTTGTTTGCCGCCGCTAAGGCACTGGCCTCGGGCAACAACCGGAAGGCGGTGACCGCATGTACACGCTGATCAAAGTCAACCGGTCGGGTAGGCCGGCGCGCAAGCACTGCCTGGATGACATCAACATCAATCCCTTGCTCCTGATACCACGAGCGGAATCGACCCAGCAAAAATTCAACCACATCAGCTTCAACCGTCGCACTCGACAAGAGTGAACCAAAACTGCGCGCGGCAATAGCCACCACATCGACTAAGTCGATGGCCAGTTTCTTTTCAACAATAATGCGTAACAAACCAATGGCAGCGCGGCGCAGGGCGAATGGGTCACGGTCACCCTTGGGCACCATGCCAATGCCGAAAATACCCACTAAGGTATCGAGCTTATCCGCCATCGCCACGGCCGCACCTTCTAGGCTTGCTGGCAACGCATCGCCGGCAAAGCGTGGTAAATAGTGTTCATAAATAGCGTTGGCAACCGCCTCAGCTTCACCGTCGTGACGCGCATAGTGCATGCCCATCACGCCTTGAGTTTCGGGGAATTCAGCCACCATATTGGAGGTCAAATCGGCTTTACACAGCAATCCAGCACGGCCAGCTGCAGTGGCATCCGCTCCCATTAAGTGAGCCAGTTCGGCTGCAACTTGTGCAATACGATCAGATTTTGCCTGTACCGAGCCCAAATCTTTTTGAAACAATACCGACGCTAAGGAAGCACGACGCGCCTCCAGGCTGGTCTTCTTATCGTTGGTAAAGAAGAACTGCGCATCGGCTAAGCGTGGGCGCACCACTCTCTCGTTACCGGCAATAATCTGTGCTGGGTCTTTGCTATCAATATTGGTAATAAAGATAAACGCCGGTAACAAATTGCCTTGACTATCTTGCAGCGGGAAATAGCGCTGATCGTCTTTCATGGTCACAATCAGTGGCTCTTTTGGCACGCTCAGGAAACTCGGATCAAACCCTGCAGATAGCGCTACTGGCCATTCGACCAATGCGGTTACTTCGTCCAGCAGGGCTTCATCGTGTTGTACTTGCCCGCCGAGCTTGCGAGCCAGTGCGTCAATCGCTGCCACAATCAAGGCGCGCCGTTCGGCAAAATCGGCTACCACATGAGCACCGCGCAGAGCCGCGACGTAATCATCGGCATGCGCCAAGCGCACTCCGGCAGGGCAGTGAAAACGATGGCCTTGCAACTGGGTATCGGCATTCACGCCAAGCACTTCACCAGCAATGGCTTGCCCACCATACAGCATGGTGATGGTGTGCACTGGCCGAATAAACTGTGCATCGGAGGTGCCCCAACGCATTGGTTTCGGAATCGGTAGCTGCTTCAAAGCCTGCGTGACAATACTTGGCAACACTTGGGCAAGGGGCTGGCCCTTTACCGCCGCTTTATACAATAGCCATTCGCCTTTGTCGGTGACCAAACGTTCTGCATCGGCAACTTCAATACCATTCGAGCGCGCCCAGGCTTGCGCGGCTTTGCTCGGGTTACCATCGGCATCAAATGCCGCTGCCACCGCCGGACCGCGCTTTTCCACCAAGCTATCAGCCTGTTCAGCACTGAGTTGCAGTACTTGCACAGCTAAGCGACGGGCCGAGGCATAGGGCTTCACCGCGGTAAAGCTAAATTGCGCCTCAGTCAATAAATTCTGCATGGCCTGAGTGAAGGCTTCACTGAGACCCTTTAACGCTTTCGGTGGTAACTCTTCAGTACCAAT
>DIVC01000044.1:0-542 GCA_002423905.1 Idiomarina sp. UBA6142 | reverse complement strand
GCGTCGAAACGCGCGAACAAGGTCTCAACATGGGCATGTTCAAAGTTGTAGGTGGATTGCTCCACCTCATTTTGATGGAACACATCGCCATACAAAATAGTACCGCGCGGACCTTTAGCCCACACCAAGTCATAAATTGAATCGACACCTTGAATATACATGGCTAAGCGCTCAAGGCCGTAGGTAATTTCACCGGCTACCGGCTTACATTCGAGCCCGCCGACTTGCTGAAAATAGGTAAACTGGGTCACTTCCATACCGTTCAGCCAGACTTCCCAGCCCAAGCCCCAAGCGCCCAGAGTGGGTGACTCCCAGTTGTCTTCGACAAAGCGAATATCGTGCACCAGCGGGTCAAAGCCGAGCATCTGCAGTGAACCCAAATACAACTCTTGAATGTCGCTTGGTGACGGTTTCAAGATCACCTGAAACTGATAATAGTGCTGCAAGCGATTGGGGTTTTCGCCATAGCGGCCATCGGTCGGCCGGCGGCAGGGTTGCACATAGGCAAAACTGGCTGGTTCAGGGCCAACTGCACGCAAAAA
>DIVC01000095.1 GCA_002423905.1 Idiomarina sp. UBA6142 | reverse complement strand
AGCTGCTTAAAGCGCTTTTCAAAGTCACCGCGGTATTTGGTGCCCGCCAGCAACGCGCCCATATCCAGCGAGAAAATAACTGCATTGGCGATAACTTCAGGCACTTCTTCATGGACGATACGGTAGGCTAAGCCTTCAGCGATAGCGGTTTTACCCACGCCTGCCTCACCGACCAGCAACGGGTTGTTCTTACGCCGCCGACAGAGCGTTTGAATACAACGCTCAAGTTCAGCTTCTCGGCCAATTAACGGGTCAATTCGCCCTTCGCGAGCACGCGCATTTAAATTACTACAAAAGCGTTGTAAATAGCTTTGCTGTTCTTCACCCTGCGCTTCGCTGGCTTCTTGTTCATGCTGGTCTTTATCGGCTTTACTGGCGCCAGGTTTAGTTAAGCCATGTGATAAGTAATGCACTACGTCAAGGCGGTGAATATCATGTTTATTCAACAGATAGACCCCATGCGATTCTTGCTCACTGAAAATCGCGACCAAGACATTAGCCCCGCTTACTTCGCTACTCCCTGACGATTGCACATGAAACACAGCACGCTGCAACACGCGCTGAAAACCAAGCGTGGGCTGCGTTTCCGTATCACCGCTATCGTGCTCAAAACATGGCGTACTGCGTTCAATGTAACCAAGCAACTCGTGCTTCAACACCGAAAAATCCAAGCCGCACGCTTTCAATGCTGCTGCCGCTTCTGGGTTGTCGAGCAAGGCCAACAACAAATGTTCAACGGTCATGAGTTCATGGCGACGATCACGTGCAATCCGAAACGCATCGTTTAAGGTAACTTCCAGCGCTTTATTTAACATAGCGGTACTCCTGCTGCGTCGTCATTAATAATTCGTTCAAGCTTTCTCCATTGTGCATAACAACGGATGTTGGTGGTCATGTGCATAACGATTGACTTGCACCACCTTGGTTTCAGCAATTTCAGCTGAATAGGTTCCACAGACTGCTCGGCCTTTGTAGTGAATTGTTAACATGGTATCGGTGGCCCGCTCCGAGTCCATGCGGAAAAACCGCATCAATACCTCTACCACGAAGTCCATTGGCGTATAGTCATCGTTATTGAGGATGACCTTATACATCGGCGGCGGCTGCAGCTTCTGTTGCTGCTGCTGAGTCACTTGATGTTTATGATCGGCTGCACCCATGTTGTCCCTTTACATACTATATAGACGTTCTTTTAGGTTTCGGCTCTGTTATTTTTACGACAATGTCTACGTTCGGTCATAATTTAAGCAAAATTTGCCTTGACTATCGCTAGAACTCACCTAGAGTAAAACATGGCGTTAACATGAGCAGTTTTCAAGTAAGCCAAATAATAAAGCTGCGTTGACGTCATTCTAACAATAACTACATCTCAAAGCAGAACAAAGGAAGTAGAAGTATGGCAACCGGCAAAGTGAAATGGTTCAACAACTCGAAAGGTTTTGGCTTTATCGAGGCGGAAGACCGTGAAGGTGATATCTTCGCGCATTATTCAACCATTGAAATGGAAGGCTATCGCACCTTAAAAGCAGGCCAAGACGTCGAGTTTCAGCTCGAAGAAGGACCTAAAGGATTGCATGCAGTCCATATTACTCCGGTGCAAAAGTAGTTTACCCAACACCTGCACCTTATTGAAAACGCCGACTGAACCTCGGCGTTTTTCATTGTTGCTCACACCAACACTTGTGTGTGTTCTAACTATCAATACCGAAATAACGGCGTAATTGATCACGTAAATTTGGCGGTGTGCCATGAATTGTTAAGGTATCGGTGTGCACATCATAGAGCACGCGCTCACCGAGCAACTGTTGATCAAAACCCACACTCAACCCAGCGCCTTGCCCTTGAAACTTGACTAATTTACGCAAAACCGAACGGTCCATAGGGAATTCATCCGCTAATGGCGTTACCGCGGTCGCAGCAAAATCAGCAAAGCTAGACGCTTCTGGCACCTGCTGTTGCAGCTGCTGCGACAAATCCTTGACCCGTAATGGTTCGCCTTGCTGCCATTGATTGTCGCAAATATCGTACACTGATTTACGCAATAGCTTCGCTTGTTGCTCTGGTAGATCCTGTTGCTGGACGAATTGCTGAACTGATTCCACCAGTTGCTGTGATTGCTTTTTAGCATTTACACCCTCAGCGCAACCAAGAAAATCCAAAAAGAAATCAGCAATCTTCCGGCCCACCCGACCTTTGATAAAGGAAATATAGTTGGCCGCTGCTGGGTTATCGTGCCAGTCGCTTAAATTAATGGTGGCAGCCAATTGTACGCGACTTAAATCAAGCTGTGAGGAGCGGTCGACAGATAAATCAGCAGCAATACTGACGCCGTCTTTACTGGGCAAAAACGCGACTAGCAAAAAATCTTGGCCACGTTGGTAATAACTCGCAACTAACAAAAACCCGGCTTCCAAGATGCCGTAATGCTGCAATTGGTTATGTAATAACTTAGCGGATGTTTGCGAGAACCCGACAAAGTCCATAGTACCAGCGCGCCACTGTGATAAATGCTGCGGAAAATCGCTCAGTTGACTGCTATCAGCCTCATCGTCAGGAGCCAAAAACCGCGCATAGCCCTTGCTTGGTTTTGCGTCATAAACTTCCCGTAATTCATTGATTAATAACCCCACTTGATCGTCAATCGGGAGTATCGCTGGAGCTAAACGTAAGCCGATTTGGCCATTGCTGGTATAAAACTGGTGAATAATGCTGTGTTTTATGTCGGCGTGCATGGTGGTTTTGATTTCCTGTTGCTATCCCTGTGTTAAGATGACGTCATTCTAACACGATGAGAGTTAAAAAATGCCGATAGTCTCCCAATACGATGTCGAGCAACAGCAACGTTTGCTGGAACAAGTCCTTGAGGTTCTTGAACGCGAAAACGTTAGTCGCGATTTAGCCTTAATGACCCTAGGTAATGCGGTGAGCAATGTTATTTACCATCACTACAGCTCTGAGCATGGATACAAAGTGGCTGAACAATTCGGCAAAGTACTGCTACAATCATTGACCAAGCATGCCTAATCGGAACGCTCATGAAACAACGCAAGCAACGACGCGATAAAATTGCGCGGCTAATTAGCTGGGGCCATTGGTTTACCTTCTTCAACATCATTTTGGTGTTAGCCATTGGTAGCCTCTATATCGAAGCTGCTGAAGCGCCGGGCAGCGCCCTTGGTGTCATTTACATGTTGCTAAATTGGCTCGGCCATTTTGCCTTTTTACCGTTCGTTGTGTTTATTCTACTGATTTTTCCATTTTGTTTAGTGGTGCCCTATACCCGTGTGCTGCGTGGCATTGCTACCTTAGTGGCAGCGTTAGGTATTATCGCCTTAGTGGCTGATTTGCTGTTCTATCGTCAATATGGCTACCACCTCAACACCTACTCGTTAACACAACTAGCCGCTGATGCTGAATCAGTTTTTGCTGGTGCGAGTTTTCTAATTCTATTGGGCATGTTGCTGACCTTTGTGGTCCTGCTGGTGTTCGAATTAGCCGTTGCAAATTTAGTCTGGAAACGTCTCGATCGGCTTCAGCAAAAACACTGGGGTGCAGCTTTCAGTGCTGTTTTTGTCTTGTGTTTTCTGGCCAGCCACAGCATTCACGTATGGGCAGATGCGGTGCTGTATACCCCGATCACCAAACAGGATGATACCTTTCCATTATCTTACCCAGCCACCGCTAAAACCTTAATGAGTAAGCATGGCTTGTTGGTCCGGGAACGCATGCAGGCAACTGACCGACTGTTGCGTCAAACCAGCACCATTGAATTGAAATATCCAGCGTCAGACATGATGTGTGCACGTGTTGCCGAACCGCCGTCGACACTCATTGTGGCATTTACCAGCCTCAATGAACGACAGCAGCGGCAGATTGATGCTCAGTTTCCTCAATTGCAGCGCTATAATAGTCCGGTACTTGGTCAGCTCGACGTTGCTAGCGGCTTGTTTGAATTGGTTTATGGGCTGCCAGACTTGTATTTGACCGCTATCGCCAGCAGTCAAGCTGAACCAGCCTATTTTGGCCCTCTACGTGATTATCGTATTGAATTTACCACAGCGATTTTCTCTGCCGAATCAAGCCCGCTTGAAAATCAGTTACAGCTACCGCAACCATTGCAGCAATTTAAGCAGTTTGGGCTCAATCAGCCGTCAGCGATGATCGCTTTAGCGCTGAGTGAACCAGAACAGAACGATGTATTGCGGCGCATACGCACGGCACTCGACGACGACCTGCAAGTGATTATTACCGCGCTAACACCAACATCATTGATAACTGGTGATACCGGCTATGCCATAGCGGCCATGCAAGTGCCGTTATGGACCAGTCGTGGATTAGATTGGCAGCCACAGCCGTTGGCCAGTTTGACTGATGTTATGCCAACAGTACTTGGCGACTATCTACAATGTGTGGAACAAACCAAACACTACTCATTGGGCTATGACCTCAGTGATAGCGCCCGGCGTTGGCCATTGGTGACAACCTATGGTGAAGATTTAGTGATCTATCAAGAAGATATGACTTCGGTTATTGACCGAGATGGGCATATTGTCAGTTTTGACAGTCAGACTCTCGAGTTATTGCCGGGTGCGAGCCCTGCTACACCGGTAATGATTGATAGCTTGCGCGCGTTAAAACGATTTAACCAAAAAAACGAAACAAATCCATAAAGTTTTACTGATTTAGCCTTGCCATTGCCGGCGTTTTCATTATCATAGCGGGCTCGGTCGGCATGTGGCGCAGCTTGGTAGCGCACTGTCATGGGGTGTCAGGGGTCGGAGGTTC
>DIVC01000003.1:6736-9328 GCA_002423905.1 Idiomarina sp. UBA6142 | reverse complement strand
CAGCACAAATTTGCTATCAATAAACCGCGTATCGTCATGACTGGATTAAACCCACACGCCGGTGAACAGGGTCATTTAGGGCGCGAAGAAATCGAGATTATCGCACCGGCGATTGCGCGTTTACAGCGCCAAGGCATCGATATCAGCGGTCCCTGGCCCGCCGACACAATATTTCAACCGGATTATTTGAAACATGCCGATGTCGTCATTGCCATGTACCATGATCAAGGCCTACCGGTATTAAAATATCAAGGCTTTGGCCAAGCGGTGAATGTTACCTTAGGGCTACCCTTCATTCGCACCTCGGTTGATCACGGCACCGCTCTCGATAAGGCCGGCCGCGGCACCATTCATACTGGTAGCGCGCACTTAGCGCTGCAAACTGCAATCGACATGGTAACTGCATGAGTCAAACTCACCTCGGCCACCGCGCACGCAAGCGCTTTGGTCAAAACTTTTTGCATGATCAGTTTGTCATCACCGATATTGTTGACGCGATCAACCCACAAGTGGGTGAAAACTTGGTCGAGATTGGCCCTGGCCTCGCGGCATTGACCGAACCTGTGGTAGCCCGTGCTGGCAAACTAACGGTGGTTGAATTAGATCGCGACCTAGCTGATCGGCTCGAACGCCATCCACAGTTAGCCAGCAAGCTCACCGTTCATCGTGGTGACGCGTTGAAAACTGACTTTCGCCAGTTTGCAAAACCCGGTTTGTTGCGGGTATTTGGCAATTTGCCCTATAACATTTCAACACCTTTGGTATTTCATTTGCTCGATCAACTGGAGGTCGTGCAAGACATGCATTTTATGCTGCAAAAAGAAGTCGTTGAACGCCTCGCCGCTGAGCCAGGCAGCCGCGATTATGGCCGCATTAGCGTGGCGGTACAGCAGGCCTGTGCAGTGGAATTGGTGTTGTTAGTGCCACCTGAAGCCTTTACTCCCGCGCCCAAAGTTGAATCTGCCATTGTGCGGCTGCAACCTTACCGCGAATCGCCATTCCCGGTTACCGACCGCGCCACCTTGCATAAAATTTGTTTAGTCGCCTTTAATCAACGGCGCAAAACGATTCGTAATAACCTCAAACAGATCATCAATGATAGTCAGCTTGAACAGCTCGGTATAAATCCTGATGCTCGTCCGGAAACCATCAGCGTAGCCGATTACTGCAAACTGGCTAATTGGTATCACCAACAATTATAGAGAGCGCTATGCGTCACGTAGAAATTAGCGTCACCACACAATACTTACCGGCACAATCGGTACCCGATAATCAGCAGTATGTGTTCGCCTATACTATTACCATTCACAATAACGGTGATACAGCGGTGCAACTACTTAATCGAGCTTGGCAAATCACTGATGCTAATCATAAAATCACCCGCGTTGCCGGTGATGGTGTGGTTGGTCAGCAACCACTCATAGCTGCCGGTGAATCATATAGTTACACCAGTGGCACGGTGTTGGCTACGCCGCTTGGGAGTATGCAAGGGCATTATGGTATGGTTGACCAAAATGGCGAATTATTCCAAGTCGAGATTGCATCATTTCGACTCGCCATTCCCAACATCCTGCATTAGGTTGCCAAGTAACCATGGCGCTGTATCTGGTTGGCGATATTCAGGGCTGTTATGCCGAACTTGATAGCCTGTTAGAGCGTGTCGCATTTAATCCGCAGTTTGACCGCCTCTGGGCGGTGGGTGATTTAGTTGCACGTGGGCCAGATTCATTAGCTGTGCTGCAGCTATTTCAGCAGCTTGGTGCCGCCGCAACAACGGTTTTGGGTAACCACGACCTCCATTTACTAAGCATCTTAAGCGGTGTTAAACCACCTAAGCCGGCCGATCAACTCGATGCCTTGCTGGCCTTGCCCAATCAACAACGTGACGCTCTCATCGATTGGCTGTGTCAGTGCCCGCTGCTCTTACAACAACAGCAATTAGTGGTCACTCATGCGGGCATCTACCCATGGTGGACTGTCCAAGCAGCGGCAGAATATGCGCAAGAGGTCAGTATCAGCCTGCAAGCCGCCTGGCAACAGCAGCGGCTGAGTAGCTGGCTAACCACCATGTATGGTAATCAACCAGCACAATGGCATGACCAGCTGCAGGGTGAGCAACGAATTCGGTTTATCATTAATGCATTCACCCGAATGCGCTTTTGTTACGCCGATGGGCGTCTCGATTTCGCCGCTAAACATGCCCCTACAGAATCTCCTGCTGCAACAGAGCTGATACCATGGTTTGAGCTTTGGCAACCCAGCGATTACCGCTTAGTATTCGGCCATTGGGCTGCGCTGGCAGGAGCCACCGGCCGTGATGATGTGATTGGCTTGGATAGTGGCTGTGTCTGGGGTGAACATTTAACGTTGTGGCGCTGGCCAGATGGCCAGAGCTGGCAACAGCCAGCTCTGGCTTCAACAACCAGCTAAAATGAGTAACTACTTGCTCAGTGTGACTCGCGCAAACTTGCGTTTGCCAACTTGGTATACAGCAACGCTGCCAGGAGTCACCATAAAGCGTGAATCAGCGACCTTTTCACCATCAATTTTAACGGCTTGCTGCTTGATCATGCGCATGGCTTCAGAGGTTGA
>DIVC01000003.1:1324-6700 GCA_002423905.1 Idiomarina sp. UBA6142 | reverse complement strand
GCATCACTGTCGTGGAAGCGCGCTATCAGCTCCTTGGCCAGGGTAATTTTGTAGTCACGCGGGTTAGCACCAGCTGCCACTGCCACCTTAAATTGCGCGATCTCCGCTATTGGACGGAAACTCAATAACTCGTAATAACGCCACATCAGCTCATCTGAAATCGACATGACCTTACCAAACATATCGTTTGGCGCGTCAGTGATACCAATATAATTACCCAACGATTTGGACATCTTTTGCACACCATCAAGACCCTCTAGCAGCGGTGTCATGATGACAGTTTGCGGTCGTTGCCCTTCATCTTTTTGTAATTCACGGCCCATCAACAAATTAAAGCGTTGATCGGTGCCGCCAAGCTCAACATCAGCTTTTAGTGCGACCGAATCCCAGCCTTGCACTAATGGGTATAAAAACTCATGAATCGCAATAGCCTGGCCACCGGCATAACGCTTTTTAAAATCATCGCGCTCAAGCATGCGTGCCACAGTTTGGCGCGCTGCCAATTTAATCATGCCAGCAGCACCGAGCTGATTCATCCACTCAGAATTAAAGCGAATGGTGGTTTTCGCTGGATCGAGAATTTTGAATACTTGTTGCTGATAGGTTTGCGCATTCGCCAATACATCGTCGCGCGACAACGGTTTACGAGTAACATTTTTTCCGGTCGGGTCGCCAATCATTCCGGTGAAGTCACCAATCAAAAACACGACCTGATGACCGAGTTCCTGAAAGGTCCTCAACTTGTTGATAAGTACCGTGTGACCAAAGTGCAAATCCGGCGCAGTTGGATCAAAGCCAGCTTTAATGATCAATGGCTTACCACTAGAGAGCTTGTCCTTTAACTCGTCCTCCAGCAAAATTTCTTCTGTTCCGCGTGCTATTTCAGCAAATGCTTCGGCAGCTGATAGCGCCATAAATGCGTCCTCTTTCGACCTTGGTCATAACGTTGAAGCCCGCATTGTATGCTAATTACAGCGTGGTTTTAAGCGCAAAAATAGGTAAAGCAACTGGAAAAACCATCTACTTCGTATTATTCTGCAAGCAATTACATAATAAATGTGCGCGAAACCGGAATTTTATGAACTCAATGTCTCAATGGATCACCCAGACCATTGCTGCTTTGCCGCGGCAACACCGGCTGTTGCTGAGCGCTATTAGTGCGTTATTAGTCTTGTTGTTGCTGCTGCCATCAGAACCGGCTACTGCGTCCAAACAAAACGCCGCGATACAACTTGAGCGGACTGAACTGGAAATAGGAAAGCGCTACGACCTTAGCCTCGAGCTCAGTCAACCAGACTTGTCTACTGCAAACACCGAGCGCAGTGGGCCAATTCATAGCAGCCTCAAGGACGACTTAAAGTGGACCGGTTATCAAGTCCGTAGTGGTGATAGCCTATCGCGCATTTTCGATAAAATGGGCTTCACCCCGCAACAACTTCACCTTCTCACCCGAGATTCGCAAGCTGAAAAAATGCTCCGGCGTATTCATCCTGGTGAAACCTTGCGCTTTGCCCGCAACGATAACGGTGACTTAACTCAGCTTGCTTACCAGCTAAGTGCCACCGATACCCTGTTAGTTACCAAGCATGGCGATAGCTATCAAAGTATAATCGAAACCAAGACTATTGAAAGCCGCCCCAGTTTTGCCTTTGCTAGAATTTCTAGCAGCTTCTGGAATGCCGGCCTTGACGCTGGATTAACTCAGCAACAAATCATGAGTGTGGCGGACATGTTTGGCTGGGATATCGACTTCGCTTTAGATATTCGCGCAGGCGACGAATTTGGTGTGCTATTCGAACGTAACTATGTGGATGGCGAGTTTATTGGTTTTGGTAAAGTGTTAGCCGCCGAATTCGTCAATCGCGGCCAAGTATTCCAAGCCATTTTGCATGACAATGGTCAATACTACACCGCTGAAGGCCGTGCTATGCGTAAGTCATTCTTGCGTTCGCCGGTGAATTTCACCCATATTACGTCCAATTTTAATCCGCGCCGATTACACCCGGTAACTGGGCAGGTGCGCCCGCACAACGGCATCGACTATGGCGCAAAAATTGGTACACCGGTGATGTCAGCCGGTGACGGTAAAGTCATTGCTAGTGCCTATAACAACCTGAACGGCCACTATGTTTTCGTTCAGCATGGCGAACGCTACGTCACCAAGTATTTACACCTGAGCAAACGTTTGGTGAAGAACGGTCAACGGGTCAAGCAAGGTGAGTTAATTGGTCGGGTCGGAGCCACGGGTCGCGTAACTGGTCCACATTTACACTACGAATTTTTAGTGGACGGCGTACATCGTAATCCACGCACGGTAGCACTGCCGCAAGCAGAGTCACTTGCCGGTAGCGACCTGCCACGTTTCCGTGGCATTGCCGAGCAACGTTTAGCTGCGCTCAACACCAACAAGCGCGTTTATTTGGCTATGTTGTAATGGCCGAGTACTACGTCGGCCTGATGTCTGGAACCAGTATGGACGGCCTCGACGCAGTATTGGTTGAGTTTAAGCAGCAGCGGCCGCACTTCGTCGGCCACTATAGCGAGCCCTTGCCGGCCCAATTAGCCACGATACTGCATCAGCTTTGTCAGCCCAGTCATCATGAATTACATCGATATGCCCAAGCTGATCGTGAGTTCGCTCGCTACTGTGCTGATGTCGTACACCAATTGCTCAAGCAACAGCAACTTTCTGCTGATCAAATCATCGCCATTGGTAGCCATGGGCAAACCATTCGCCACCAACCTTATGCTGAGCCTGCCTATACCCTCCAGCTCGGTGACCCAAATACGCTCGCCAGCCTAACTGGCATTGCTGTCGTGGCAGATTTTCGGCGCAAAGATATTGCCCTAGGTGGTCAAGGAGCACCGTTAGTGCCGGCCTTTCATCAAGCGTTATTTGCTGACGCCCAGCACAGTCGAGTGATCGTGAATTTGGGGGGAATTGCCAATGTTACGGTATTACCTGGATCACCCGATGAAGTCATAGGTTTTGATACCGGCCCAGCCAATACCTTGCTTGATCAATGGTTTGGCTATTGTCATCCGCAGGCTAGTGAAGGGTTTGATCGCGATGGCGCATTTGCAGCGCAGGGAGCTGTCCAATCGGAACTACTTGCACGACTATTGCAAGCTGAGTTCTTTCAGCGCTCAGCACCTAAAAGTACGGGCCGAGATGAATTTAATCTGAACTGGTTACAGCAACATTTAAGCGGTGATGAAGCACCCGCCGATGTGCAAGCAACGTTAGTGGAATTAACTGCTGTCAGTGTTGCCGAAGCGATAACCGAGCTTGCTGAGCAGCTGCAACGCCCTCTCGAGCAGATATATTTCTGCGGTGGTGGGGTCTACAACAAGCGGTTGATGGCAGCGCTACAACATCATTTGCCGCGACAACAATTGCTCTCTACCGAACACCTCGGGGTACAGCCGCAACACGTCGAAGCAATGGCCTTTGCCTGGTTGGCGTACTGTTTTATGCATCGGCTACCGGCGAATTTACCCGCCGTCACCGGTGCCAGCCGGCGAGCGGTGTTAGGCGGGTTGTTCAGTGCCGACTAAAACGTGATGGGTTAACGCACACCCAGCAATGCGAAAGCATCGCGAGTTAAGTTTTCGTGCTTACCTGTAGCACTTACTACCACACTATCTTCAATCCGCACGCCACCATAAGGGCGCAATTCATCAATGCGCTGCCAATTAAAATCGGCATGCCCGGCATAAGGTTCCAGCAATTGGTCGATTGCGTACAGACCAGGCTCAATAGTGAATACTTGGCGGTCTTCCATAGTGCGCGTCAAGCGTAAAAATGGATGATTCGGGTCACGTTCGTGAAGAACGCCCTGTGGATTTTTCATATGGCCTGCAACATCATGCACTTGCAAACCAATTAAATGTCCCAACCCGTGCGGGAAAAATGCCCGAGTGTAGCCTTGCTCGAAAATACTTTCGACTGAGCCCTTCATAAAACCAAAATCATGCAGCAGCTGAGCCGTATTCCAATGCTGCGCAACATGCAGATCAGCATAACTCTTACCCACTTTAATGCTATCGATCAAAGCACGTTGCTTAGCGTCCATGGCGACAATTAACTCAGCAAAAAAGCCGCTGGTAGCACTCGAATAGGTACGGGTAATATCAGCACAGTAGCCATGGTAATAGGCACCAGCATCAATCAAAAACGAGCGCACCGGCTGCGGTGCTCTGGCTTGATAAATATCATAATGAAGTATCGCGCCATGTTCGTTCAAGGCGACGATATTATTGTAAGGCATATCGATTTCCCGGGCGTCAATAGCCGCAAGATAGCTTTGCTGAATCGCCAACTCACTGGCCCCATCAAAGAACGCATCGCGTGCGGCCAAGTGGGCTCGAGTAGCCCGCTGATTAGCAACCCGCAAATTTTCGAGCTCCCAACTGGTTTTTACCGCACGCTGGTAATGCAGATAATCCAGCAGTGCTTGCGGGTTTCGTTGCTTTACGTTCCAGCTACTGGCAGGCTCGGCGAAATCTTCACCGAGTAATACCGCATGCTTGATCTTACTACCCAAGTGCGCGGCAATCTTCGCCGGATCATCAATCACGATAAGTTCAACATGACGCTGCCACTCAGCGGCGGCTACCGGCACATGGGCATGCCAAAAGTCACGCGGCTGATACAGAAATACCAGCGGCTTGTGCCCAGGCTGATAATACAGCGCACTCTGGGGGCTATGGGTCAGTGGCAGCCAATATTTGAATAATGGATTAACGCGGAAGGCGTAAGGATTGTCGTCTTGGAAAGCGTATCTTGGTTGGCCGGCGGAAATGATGACTGCATCATAGCCCGTTGCTATCAGGGCCTCATCGAAGCGCGCAGAAACGGTGCTGAGATGATTCGCATAAGAACTCATAAAAAAACCTCGCTGGTCGAATGTATGCACATTCTAACCGAAAGCGAGGTCTATCTCATCCGCAATGTTAAATAGTAAAGCTTGAGCCACAACCACAGGTAGAGGTGGCATTGGGGTTTTCGACAAAGAATCGAGCGCCCTGCAACCCCTCTTCATAGTTCACCGTACCACCGACTAAATACTGTAGGCTCATCGGGTCTATCACTAACAGAACACCATTACGCTCTATTTGCGTATCACCGGCATTTACTTTCTCATCGAAGGTAAAGCCGTACTGAAAGCCTGAGCAACCGCCACCGGTTACATAAACACGCAACTTCAATTCGGGGTTTTCTTCTTCAGAAATCAGTGATTTTACTTTATTAGCGGCCGCTTCAGTAAACTGAATGGGCATAGCTTGGGCTGCTACAGTCATGATGATTGATTACCTCTAAACAACAGGGTTCTATTTTCGCTTACCTGACTAAAAGGGTCAAGTATTGTTCTC
>DIVC01000003.1:0-1305 GCA_002423905.1 Idiomarina sp. UBA6142 | reverse complement strand
TCGGGCAAAATAAAGGTACCCGCCTGCACGGTAAAGTAACGCATACTAAATTGACGATCCTTACCCTCAATAGCCGCTAAGCCTTGTAAATCCAACTCTCTCGGCGTTCCATCTTGACGCCCGCGTAAGCGCATGGTCACTGTGCCTGAAATTAAATTACGCTGCCGCTCGGTTTGCACCAAAGCTAAGCGAAAGTGATAGGCATTCGATTGTCTGCTCGCTTGTAGTTCGAGTGAATCAATCACCACCCCACTCGCTTCGTTCTCCGGTGACATGATTTTTTGATAGAAGGTTAATTCGCGTCGTAGCGCAAAATTTTCATCCTGGGCTGCTAATAATTCCTGTTGCAGACTAGTTGCTGCTGCGCGCTCAATACCTAATTCAACTTGGGCAATGTGTTGCTGGTAATCATATTGCTCTGAGCGCTCGTAGAGCTCAACTATTTGCTGTTCTAGCTGGCTAACCCTATCTTGCAGGACTAAGACATGCCAATTGCCGCCCAAATAGCCGATTAATCCGCCAATCAATAATACAACGGCAACTAGTAACCACTGTAAACCGCGATGTAAACGCACTAAATCTGGTAAATTTCGCTTCTCATTCATGCTCTGAGTTCTTATGATGATGACGCCTTGATACTACAGGAATATGCAATGGAAATCTTATGGTATAAAGCCCTGCACCTAATTTTTATGGTCGCCTGGTTTGCCGGTATTTTTTATCTTCCGCGCTTATTTGTCTACCATGCGCAGACCGAGTCGGCTGAAGTTAGCGCACAATTAAAAGTGATGGAACGTCGGCTGCTGCTGTTCGTAACACCTTTCGCAGTGCTAACCTTGGTCTTCGGCGTACTCCTCATTATCAGTTATGGTTCAGCATGGTGGCAAGCGAGTGGCTGGATGCACCTGAAACTGGTGTTAGTCACTTTGTTGTATGGCTACCACGGCTATTGCTTTAAACTGCTGGCTGATTTTAAACATGACCGCAATCGCCGTAGCCATAAATTTTATCGTGTCTTTAACGAAATCCCGGTGCTGGCATTATTTGCTATTATTATTCTTGCCATCTTGAAACCGTTTTAAGCAGCAATTGGCCAGCAAGCATTCTTTTTGTTGGCTATTTCTGCTAAAGTATCGGTCCAGTGTTTAACTCACTGCAGGGCCAATCCACGATGAATTTCACCGGTGCAAGTATCCTCTCCGTCGAGCAATTTGAGCGCGATAGTATCGACTATATTTTTCAAATTGCTGATCGCATGCAACCTTATGCGCGGCGACAGAAACGCACCGCTGTATTAGACGGCGC
>DIVC01000087.1:1952-7719 GCA_002423905.1 Idiomarina sp. UBA6142 | reverse complement strand
GGATGCCGATACTGGGGTGAAATCCAGGCGACTCGAGCCAATCACTTCGGCATTCTGAGCACTTACGCGCACGTCTTCGACCCGCACGCCGGTTTGCCAATTAAAGGCACCAATTTGTTGCTCTAACAGCCAGAACAACGCATGGCGTGAGGTATCAGCCGGCGGCGTATAAGCTTCTTCACCAAAAGCTTGTTGCTTTTGGTCAAAGAAATGGTAGCCGAAGGCGCCATTCCAGCCAGCTAATGGCTCGTGATTGGCGGTTACACGTAATTCATGTTGACGGTTGGTAAAGGTCGTTGCTGGGTTACCGTCTTCAATTTCTTGGTGCTGATAGTCGGTGAAGCCATAGCGAAGTTCTAATTGTTGCAGACCCTGCATTGGATTTTGCCAACCACCATGCACTTGAATACGGTTTTGCCACATATCACCGAACGGGCCGGCTTCATCGCCATGATCATCATGGTCATCATGGTCATCANNTGGTCATCATGGTCATCATGGTCATGATGAGCGTGACCCGGAATACCATATTGTTGCTCTAACCGGCCATAGGATACGCCGAAATAACCCTTGTCAAAAATATAACTGACGCCGGTATTCAGCCCTTTGGCATCGACAAAACTATTTTCGACATAGTCAACCAATTCGCCGTCGTCATTGAGAAATTTCGGTACTTGGTAGTCATCACTGCGGCGTTTAAAGCCATCGACATGCCAGACCGTTGCGTTGTGGTCTGCACTATAACTAAACTGACCCTCACGGCGGTCGCTAGCACTATCTACGCTGAGCCCGAAAAAGCCGCGCTGGCCGCCAACTAAGCCTTGCGCAATACGCTGATCGACGACATTGACCACACCGCCGATGGCGCCACTGCCGTAAAGTAAGGTAGCCGGGCCGCGAAGGATTTCAATTTGCTGAGCAGTTGAGGTCTCGGTAGTAACGGCATGGTCTGGGCTGCCGCGCGATACGTCGGCAGTATCTAAACCATTTTGGGTGATTTTTACTCGCGGACCATCAAGGCCGCGAATAATTGGGCTACTGGCCACGCCGGCAAAATGAGTAGCATTTATACCGGGTTGGTTGGCTAAGGTGTCACCGAGCGTATGTTGCTGTTGTTCGCGTAGATAATCACCGGCTAACACGCTCACCGGCTGCGCTGAATTTAATTGGGTGCGCGCTAGCGGGTCGGCGGTGATTCGAATGACCTCGGTATTCTGGTGCTGGTGCTCAGAACTCGTCTGTTCAGATTGTGCTTGCTGAGCGGTGGCGCTCGATAGGGTGCCGGCACAGACCGCAGCAACCAAGACTGCAATTGGGGTTTTAGACAACATGAATCAACTCCGCTTAAATGATAGTGTAAATAGATGTCAATGCTCATAGTTTTGTAATGTTATACTATAACAATATTGCCATGCAATGGTTTTTCACGAAGCGCTAGTGCTGAGCTTAAAGCTTGGGTAAACTGTGACGGCAACTTCTTCTTTTCTAACTGGAAACAACATCATGCAGTTACGTTATTTATTAAGCGCAGCAGTGCTGGGCCTGGGCTTGTTCGGCTGTGGTAATGGCAGCAGTGACGCCACCAATGTGTCGGTTAGCGCCAATGCTGGGGCCTTGCAAGCGCATTTAGAATTTCTTGCCAGTGACGATCTTGAAGGGCGCGATACCGGTAGTCGCGGTCATGAAATTGCCTCGTTATATATTGCTGCCGAGTTCAAAAAATTAGGCTTACAGCCTGCCGGTGATCAGGGCAGCTATTTTCAGCGGGTGAAATTCCGCAGTAGTACGCTGAAAGAAAATAGCGCCACGTTTACTGTGCACAATGGTGATGAACACTTTAGCCTCGCTTACCCGAAAGAGTTTTTGACCGGCCCAAGTGCATACAGTGAAACTGAGTCAGTCAGCGCTCCACTGGTGTTCGTGGGCTATGGTTTGGTGTCTGAACTACTCGGTATTAACGACTATGCTGGGTTGGATGTGAACGGCAAGATTGTAGTCGCCTTGACTGGTCGTCCAGAAGCCTTGCCGAGTGAAGAAGGTGCGCATTTAAATAGTAGCAAAGCTAAATTTGCCGCTGAGCGCGGTGCGGTTGGCATGATCACGTTGCACAGCCCAGCGCGTGAAGAAGTTCGCCCGTATGAAGTATCCATCATGTATCAACGGGCCCCGAGTGTGCGTTGGTTAAATGCCGACGGAGAACCGAATCAACAGTATAAAAACTTTACTGCTTCAGCCTACGTGCATCATCAGGCGGCAGAGCAGTTATTCGTTAATGCACCAACGCCACTGCCAGAGATCTTCGCCCAAGCTGCTGCTGGTGAAAACCCACAGGGGTTTGATTTGGGTCTGACCGCTACCCTCGGCAAAGCGTCGAGCCACAGTGAAATCAGTAGCCCCAATGTGGCGGCTATTCTGCCTGGTAGTGACCCTGAGCTGGCCAATGAATATGTATTGTATACCGCGCATTCAGACCATATCGGCATTACCAAAGACTTGAGCCAAGATGACCATATTAATAATGGCGCCATGGATAATGCGTCGGGTGTAGCGGTGATGTTAGAAACGGCCAGGATGTTTGTTGATGCCGGCACTGCACCGAAACGGTCGATTTTATTTTTAGCGGTGACTGCGGAAGAGCGCGGCTTGCTGGGTGCTGATTATTTTGCCCATTATCCAACCGTACCCATGCATCAAATTGTTGGCAACGTGAACTTAGACATGCCGGTATTGTTGTATGATTTTGCTGATGTGATTGCCTTTGGCTCGAGCCACTCAACCATGGGTGATAGCGTGGCGAAAGCTGCCGGCCAGTTTGGTATTGCCTTGAGTGATGACCCAATGCCGGAGCAAGCTATTTTCACGCGCTCGGATCATTATGCGTTCGTCAAAAAAGGGGTGCCAGCGGTATTCCTGATGACCGGTTTTACCGCCAAAAATGAGGATGAAAATGGCGGTGAAATTTGGGCGGAGTTCTTTGCTAAGCATTATCACCGCCCCAGTGATAGCACTGATTTACCGATCAACTATGCGGCTGGCGTGACCTTTACCAATATCAACTATGCCATTGGTCAAGAGATTGCCAACGCCGATCAACGTCCACGTTGGCTACCCGATAGTTTCTTCAGTCAGCTCGACTAAATCGGCGAACCTGGCGGCAGGGCCGGTGCGGCTTGCAACGGCCACTGCTGATGTTGCCATAGCTGGGTTAAGGCGTGCAGGGCAAAATCACGGTGGGCACTGGCTGGAGCCTGTTGCCACGAATTTTGTTGCTGCTGCAAAAACGCAAACAACGGTGCTTTTACCGAAGCACTTAGGTGCGGCTGCAAATAGCTTTCAACCACGGCGGTCAAACTTTCAAACGCTAGGCGCACCTGCAGGCTGTCGGCATTCGCCGCATAGGCTGGTTGAATACTCTGTTCGGCCATGGCCTTGAGTACCTGACTCACACTTGGAATGGCGCTATCGAGCTGGCGTTGTTGGGCCAGCCGTTCCAAGCGTTGCGGGTGGAGGAGCAATTGTAAGCTGAAACGGGCGCTACTGGCCGCCATGCTATCGGCATCGGCAAATAGCCCAGTGAGACCCTTAAAGCGTTCACGATCGTTGCTATCTTCGCCATACGCTACTGGTGTTAATAGCGCCATGATGCTGGCAGGTAGCCGCAGTTGCTCAGCACTTAGAGTACGCGTCATTAAGTTCAAGGCACGCTGCTGTTGGGCTGCATTGACCGGGCGTAACTGCAGTGGCGAGCCGTCATTGACGGCATAATCGTAGTGCACCCCAGCGATCATCTTCACCGCTGCTTCAACTTGATAGCGATGCAATAAATACATCGGTACTAGCACCTGCTGCAGGCGGCTCACTGGCTCGTTCGGGGCTAAATTAGCTAAGCTGAAGTTGGCCAATACCTGCTGGCGTACCGCCAAAATGCGCTCTAGTTCGGTGACTGCATCACTGCCGTTATCCCATAAATGGGCATCAGGGTGACCACCCCCCACTGCGCGCGCGTCGCTATCGGAGATAAAACTGAGGCCGAGTTGACGGTTTTTGCCGAGCACGGCGGCCGCATCACCGGTGCCGTAACCATAAGCGACCACTTGCTGGTCCCACAGCCCAAGCCCTTCGGTGTAGGCATCAGCCAGACGAATACCATCGCCACTTAGATTTAAGCTGACGAGTGGATGAGGGTAATCCATGACCGATGCGCGATCATGGCTACTGGCGGCAAAGTTATGTGCAATCCCCAAGGTATGACCAATTTCATGGGCCGATAACTGGCGAATACGTGCTAGTGCCATGGCCTCGATATCGGCCACCAGTTGCTGCTGCTGCTCGGCACTGAGATCGGCTTGATAGGGCGCTAACAGACCCTGTGCTATGAGCATATCTTGACGCACTCGTAACGAACCTAAGGTGACATGCCCTTTGAGAATTTCACCGCTACGTGGATCAATAATCGAGGCGCCATAGGACCAGCCACGGGTCGACCGATGTACCCATTGAATGACGTTATAACGCACGTCCATGGGATCGGCATCGGCGGGCAGTTCACGCACTTGAAAGCCGTCTGGGTAACCAATCGCGGCAAAAGCTTGCGACCACCAGCGGCCACCATCAAGCAACGCACTACGCACCGGCTCCGGAACCCCAGGGTCGAGGTAATAGATAATTGGTTGCGAACCATCGAAGCGATGGCGCGGGATCACTTGTACGCGCATGGATTGACCCAGCGGCGCGGCGTAGTCGAGATATTGGTGTGCCCAGAAGCCGCTTTGTGGGTGAAATGCGCGCGGCTGATAGTTATTATCCGGCAACCGAATAAATGAATGATGTAAGTGCAGAGTCAGGTGATCGGCATCAGCAGCTACGCTGCGCAGATAGGCGCCGGTACCCCGTCCGGTAAAGGTTACTTTGGCTTCAAGCTCAGTATTATCGACAAAGGCTTTGCTGCGTGGCGGGTAAACTACTGAGCGCTCCGGGGCTAGTTTGAAGCTGCCTTGTTGGCTTTGTTCGAGCCGGGTGATCACACCATGGGTATCGCTGAGTAAAAACGGGGTGTAGTCAATCAATATGCTGTCGGCGTTACTGGCAACTACGGTAAAGCCGGCAATCACCGAGGCTGCGAAAGCCTGCTCGATACTGGCACGTTCGGCAGCATTGGTGCTATTGGCACGGAACTGGGTGTTATGCTGAAGCAGCAACACTTTATCGCCTTCGATATGAAAGCTGGCCAAGCGCGTAGCGCCAAGCTGACCGCGGTCGAGGCCAATATCATTTGAGCCCAAACCCCAAGGTAAGCTGGTTTGGAAAATAAACTGCTCGCCGTTACGCGGTATTTGCAGATAAAATTTGCCTTGCTGGGTGGCATGGTAGAAGCTAAAAAAACCGGGTTGATGCTGCATCTGCTCGGTAAATTCAGCAATCGTATCGGGACTGTCTTGGGCGCCGGCGCTCAGCGCCGGAAAAAGCAGTGCTAGCGTGAACAGCCAGCAGCTAACAATGGGTGATTTCATACCATTTAATCCGTTAACAGAAAAGGTGGATAACTCATGAGCGATGACGATCGCCTAGCCAAGCAAAACACTAGCATAGCTGAGCGCAGCAAAGAACCTTTTGCGTTGGATGCACGACTCGCTGCGGACAGTTGCAGCTTGGGTGAGTTGTACGGCAATGAGGTGTTACTTTTTAATGAGCAACGCTACGATTGGCTAGTGCTCGTACCGCGGGTGGCTGGCGCGGTGGAGTTGTTTGACCTAAGCGCTGCGCAACA
>DIVC01000087.1:1161-1881 GCA_002423905.1 Idiomarina sp. UBA6142 | reverse complement strand
CTGCGCTGGCGCGAGCTACTGCAGCTCGGCTAACTCGGCTTGCAGTTGCTGACACCAGCGGGCGATACGTTGGTCACTTAATTCATACTGATTATCTTCATCCAGTGCTAAACCGACAAAAAATTGACCATCCGCGGTTAGTGCTTTGGAGGCGGCAAAGTCGTAGTCGTGATTGGGCCAAAAACCAATACGGACGCAACCACTGGTCTGCGGGTGGCTGGCGAGCTCGTCATGTAACATCCCCAGTGCATCTTGAAACCAATCGGTGTAGCCGACTTGGTCACCCATACCAAATAGCGCAATCATTTTGCCGTTTAGATTGAGGTTGGCGATATCGCTCCAGTGGCTTTCCCAATCTTCTTGGATTTCACCGAAATCCCAGGTTGACAGGCCAAAGATGATCACCGCGAAGTCTTCACAGGCACTCAGTGGTACCTCTTTGATATTGTGCAGTTCAACCATACCCGCGGGAAACTGGGCTTGAATTTTTTCTGCCGCAATTTCGCAGTAACAGGTTGTGGAACCATAAAATAAGCCGATACGTTGGGTCATACTCAAGCCACCTCTTTTTGCTGGCGCAAGTGTATCAGAAACAGCCCCGCTTGTAGTATGCTATGCGGCACTTTTTGACCGCCGGATACACGGCTTACACAGCAAGGATCACTATGGCCAACGCAGCCTTCAATGATTACGTAGCGGCACTTGAACAGGTATTTGATG
>DIVC01000087.1:0-1138 GCA_002423905.1 Idiomarina sp. UBA6142 | reverse complement strand
GCAGTGACGGCCTCGGTAGAAGCGGCACGACAGGAACTTAGCCCGGCTGATTTTCACCACATTCAAGAGTTTCTGGCGCAGCTGGCTGCGGTCAGCTATTAATCAACCGCTGCGGTTGCAGTCGCGCCCGCAGATCCGCCCGCAGTGGGCTGGGCTGTTGGGCGAGTTCCGCGGCAATAATTTCAGCCACTAGGGGCGCGCTGGTAAAGCCGCGCGAGCCCAACCCGCCAATCACCCATAACTGCTCTCCGAGCTGGCCGGCAATCGGCATGTGATCGCGGGTGGTATTGCGCAGCGCCGCTCGCGAACCGGTGACCGTTAGCTGTTGTACCCACCCAGGCTGTTGTAAGTTATCGCCCAGCACAGCAAGGTTTTCCTGATCATCAGCCGCTCGTATCTGTAAGGCGTCGGCTGGATCAAACTGGCGGGCGTAGGTGGCGCCGACACAATGCTGGCCAGCGTGGGCAGGGGTGAAATAACCCTTGTAGCAAATGACTGATGGGCAACTGGCCGATACCGCATTAGCCTGTACGTAACTGACTTGTCCACGCACATTCTGTAAGGTCACCCCGAACGGCGCAAGCAGTTCACGCAGGTGCCCACCACAGGCTAATAATAGCGTTGCGCAGTGGCGTTTAGAACCATCGCTTAAGGTCAATTGCCAGCCGCTGGGGGCCGGTTCGATAGCGGTCACGCTGGCAGTTGTTAGCTGGTGTGGAGCGAGCAATGCGCGCACCGCCGCGGCTGGTGGTAACCAGCCAGCACTGGGGTAAAACAAACTAGGTAAGGGTGGCAGTGCCTGCCAATGCGCTTGGGTTTGTTGAGCCGACCACCATACCACCGTATCGGCGCTATAATGACCCGCGGCATCGGGCCCGGCAATGTTTGCCTGACGGAGCTCACGATCAGGACTGAAAGCTAACTGCAGCACGCCCACGGGGTGCCATAAATCGGGCAAATAGCAGCGATAAAACTGTTGGGCATAAGCAAACGCGGCGAGGAAAAATTCGCTGATAGGGCTCAGTTCACCTTGTAACAGCGGGTAGACTGCACCTTGAGCATTACCCGACGCACCATCGGCGATTCCGCTACTAATCAGCTCCACCGCCATGCCTTGACGCTGGATGGCGTGGGCAGC
>DIVC01000037.1:11962-12545 GCA_002423905.1 Idiomarina sp. UBA6142 | reverse complement strand
GAGTGCCGCGTAATTGTGCTTCGTTACCATTGAATAGAATGGGTTTAGTAAGCTCCAGATACCAATCACAGAACTGGTTCCAAGTGAACTCATAGGCAATATTCGCCGCTTGGTCAAAACGATAGGTATCCAGCGCATGGCGGAATTGCTGCACGGTATCGTTCAGGCGCTCAATGATCCATTGGTCAGCCAATGATAACTCCAGCTCACCGCCATTTTGACCACAATCTTGCTGCTCAGTATTCATCAACACATAGCGGCTGGCATTCCACAATTTATTGCAAAAGTTACGATAGCCCTCGAGGCGCTTCATGTCCCAGTTGATGTCGCGACCCGTGGATGCCAGTGCGGCTAGGGTAAAGCGCAGGGCATCGGTACCATGCGCAGAAATACCCTCAGGGAATTGCTTCTCAGTACGTGCGGCAATTTTTGCTTCTAATTGCGGCTGCATCATGTTGGCAGTACGTTTACCGACCAGCTCATCCAAGCTAATGCCGTCGATCATATCCAGTGGGTCGAGCACATTACCTTTCGACTTGGACATCTTTTGACCTTCTTCATCACGAATGAGGCCGGTCACATA
>DIVC01000037.1:0-11903 GCA_002423905.1 Idiomarina sp. UBA6142 | reverse complement strand
GTCCACAATGCCGAAGAGAACCAGGTATCGAGCACATCATCGTCCTGGCGCAAGCTAATGCTTGCAGCAAGTTTATAGTGAGCGCGTACTTCGGCCTCGTCACGACCCACATACACCTGACCCTGATCGTCATACCAAGCTGGGATACGATGACCCCACCACAATTGTCGTGAAATACACCAATCTTGAATGTCACGCATCCATGAGAAATACATGTTCTCGTACTGTTTCGGCACGAATTGAATGTGACCATCTGCTACCGCTTTGGTGGCGGTTGCCGCCATCGGGGCTACGCGCACGTACCACTGGTCGGTTAAATGTGGCTCAATGGGCACGCCGCCACGGTCACCGTAGGGCACTTTATTGGTATGCGCATCAACTTTATCGAGCAAGCCGGCGGCATCAAACTCAGCTACCACTAATTTACGCGCGGCAAAACGCTCTATGCCCTGGTATTGGTTCGGCAGGGTGCCGTCAAAGCCATTGATATCCGCTAACGCTTCACCGCTGGCAGTAAATAAGCCGGCTTGGGCGCGCACATGGGCGGTATCGTCAAACAACGCAATCATCGGCAGTTGGTGACGCTTACCAATATCGTAATCGTTGAAATCATGGGCTGGAGTGATTTTCACACAGCCAGTGCCGAATTCTTGATCAACATAGCTGTCGGCAATAATTGCAATACGCCGATTCACAATGGGCAATTCGACGAACTGACCGATTAAGCTCTGATAGCGTTCGTCATCAGGGTGCACGGCAACAGCTACGTCACCAAGCATAGTTTCTGGCCGGGTGGTGGCGACCACCAGATAATTCAGACCGTCAGCGGTTTGCGCGCCATCAGCTAAGGGGTAGCGCAAATGCCAAATATGGCCTTGCTGCTCTTTATTCTCGACTTCTAAGTCGGAAATAGCCGTTTGTAATTTCGGGTCCCAATTGACCAAGCGTTTACCGCGATAAATTAAGTTATCTTGGTACAACCGCACGAACACTTCTTGCACCGCATTCGACAAGCCGTCATCCATGGTAAAACGCTCGCGCTGCCAATCGACCGAATCGCCGAGACGCCGCATTTGCTGGGTAATAGTGCCACCGGACTGCGCTTTCCATTGCCAAATTTTATCAATAAACGCGTCGCGTCCGAGTTGGTGACGGCTCACCCCTTGCGCGGCTAATTGCCGTTCAACCACCATTTGTGTGGCGATACCCGCATGGTCGGTACCCACTTGCCATAAGCTATTGAAGCCATCCATGCGCTTGTAGCGCACCAAGGTATCCATAATGGTGTGTTGAAAGGCATGGCCCATGTGCAAGCTGCCAGTCACGTTGGGCGGCGGGATCATGATGCTGTATGGCACGCCGTGACCGCTTGGTTTAAAGCAGCCTTGGGCTTCCCAGCGTTGATATAACGCTTGCTCTATCGCTTGTGGAGAATACGTCTTGTCCATCGAAACCTTCACTTCGCCTTATGATGAATGTGCTGAAAGATACTCAGCAGCCTGAATTGTTTGCAGTTCAACGCCATGTTGGCGCAATTGTTTGTAGCGTTCGCGTGCCGCTTGCCGGGCCTGCTCGGCGCTGGGTACAAAATCGATATACCGAGTCCAGCCGCTACTGTTGATGACGGTATCAGTACAGTTCACCACTAGCCCGGTTCGCCGCGCTGAGACCTTGGCGCCCGGCCAGCACAGCTCTACGGGGGCACCATTGGCTGGGCCTTCGCCGACTAAATTGTGCGGTACAAAGGCATCGGCGGGTTGCTGCCACAAGGCTTGGTCGAGTTGTTCAGCCTGAGCTTGATCGGCACACCACACCCGCACGCTGCGTTGTTCACGCCAACCGTCGGTGATCACCCGGCACAGCAACTTTACATGTTGCTCGGCGGTGATGTTGTCCAGCACATAAAAGATCCCCTGAGCCATATTAATCCTGTTGCCCTGCACCACAACGGTTGATCAAAAACTGCGTTAATAGTGGCACCGGGCGGCCGGTCGCACCTTTTTTAGCGCCGCTGCGCCAGGCTGTTCCGGCAATATCTAAATGCGCCCAGTGATACTTCTTGGTGAATCGTGATAAGAAACACGCTGCAGTAATGGTACCGGCATCGCGACCACCTAAGTTCGCCATGTCGGCGAATGGGCTGTCTAAAGACTCTTGATACTCATCCCACAGCGGCAAGCGCCAGGCCCGATCACCGCTTTGTTCAGACGCATTAATGATTTCATGGGCTAGCGGATTATGGGTACTCATTAAGCCACTGGCGTGGTGGCCTAAGGCAATGATTACGGCGCCGGTTAAGGTGGCAATATCAATCACTGACTCAGGCTCAAAGCGCTCCACATAGGTCAAGGTATCACAAAGCACCAAGCGGCCTTCTGCGTCGGTATTGAGCACTTCAACCGTTTGCCCGCTCATGGTTTTCAGCACATCACCAGGACGGTAAGCTTTGCCGTCAGGCATATTTTCGCAACCAGCAATGGCGCCGATGACGTTAATAGGTAAATTCAATTCAGCCAGTGCCTGCATGGTACCTAGTACTGCTGCGGCACCACCCATGTCATATTTCATTTCATCCATGCTCGCTGCCGGCTTGATCGAAATGCCACCAGTATCGAAGGTCAAGCCTTTACCGACCAGCACAAGAGGTGCTTGATCAGTGGTGCCACCTTGATAGTGTAACAGGCTGAGTACCGACTCTTGTTCCGAACCGCGACCAACCGCTAAGTAAGCATTCATGCCGAGTTCAGTCATTTCGGCTTCGCCAACACAGCTAAAACTGAGTTTTTCGTAGCGCTCTGCCAGTGCCTCGGACTGTTCGGCGAGGTAACGCGGGGTACAAATATTCGGTGGCATGTTGGCCACGTCACGACAAATGGTCATTCCTTTCGCGACCGCTAAACCGTGCGCAATAGCGCGTTCACCGAGCGGCAGTTCGCGCCGTGTCGGCACATTGAATACCAACTTACGCAACGGCCGGCGTAACTCTTCTTTGCGGGTTTTTAATTGCTGAAAGGTATACAGCCCAGCTTGCGCTGCTTCTACCGCTTGGCGCACTTTCCAATAGGTATCACGACCTTTAACATGCAACTCGCTCAAGAAGCATACTGCCTCCATTGAACCGGTTTCGTTTAAAGTATGAATGGTTTTTTCGATAATTTGCTTGTACTGTCGTTCATCGAGTTCACGTTCTTTGCCGCAGCCGACCAACAGGACGCGCTCGCTAAGAATGTTTGGAACATGGTGCAACAACAACATTTGCCCGGCTTTGCCTTCAAGGTCACCGCGTCGTAATAGGTTGCTTAAATAGCCTTCGCTGACTTTATCCAGTTGCTCGGCAACGCCTGATAGGCGGCGTGGTTCGAATACGCCGACGACAATACAGGCTGAACGTTGTTTCTCCGGACTTCCACTTTTGACACTGAACTCCATGAGTACTCCTCGTTATGGCGGTTGACAGTATGCAGCTGCCATAGAATAATTCTTGTGAAAACGACAAGTTTACTGAAAATTCGCTGCATTTCCAGCAAAAAGCAACGTTAAGAGTGGTCACTAGTGCGTATATTTCGCTATTTAATGCGAGAAACCTTCAAATCTCAGATCGCCGTTTTAGTGGTGCTGATGACCATTTTCGTCAGCCAGAAATTTGTTCGCGTGCTTGCTGATGCCTCAGCGGGCGAAATCCCTAGTGATACCATCATTCAGTTGTTGGGCTTAAATTTGCCGGCACTGGCAGCCTTGATCCTACCGCTGAGCTTATTCCTTGGTATTTTATTGGCACATGGTCGCATCTACGCCGACAATGAAATGACCGTACTGCACGCCTGTGGCGTGAGTGAGTGGTATGTCACTCGAGTCACCTTAGTGCTAGCAACGGTATTGGCATTAATGACTGCTGCCTTAACGGTGTGGATGGTACCCTGGTCGCTGGAGCAAGAGCGTAAAGTAGAAGAACGCGCCCGTAATGATGGTGGCTTGAGCGTGATCATGCCAGGCCGCTTCCAGCAAGCCAGTAACCAAAAAGCGGTGATCTTCGTGCAAGGGCTGACCGAGACCGGCGAACTGGATGAAGTATTCGTGGCGCAGAGCCTTCGTGACGAAAATGACAATGTCATCGGTGGTAGCGTAGTTATGGCCGATACTGGCAACGTCATCACCGGCGAATCTGGCGCGCAGAATTTGGTGCTCAACCAAGGCACTCGTTATGCCACCGAACAATACAGCCAAGAGCTGCAAGTGATGGAATTTGCCAGCTACCGGCTGCAAATTAAAGAGCAGGAGAGCGCCGAATCTATTCGTAAGCTCGAGGCCTTTTCGATGACCGAACTATGGCAGGAAGATGACGCTCAAGCGCAAGCCGAATGGCAATGGCGCATTGCCATACCGTTGGCGATGCCGTTGCTGACCCTAATCGCAGTACCGCTTAGCCGAGTCAATCCACGCCAAGGCAAATTCGCTCGTATGGCGCCGGCACTGTTAATCTATTTGGGTTATTTTTTGCTGCTCATGGCGGCGCGCTCGGCGGTTGCTGACGGGGTTATTCCTGCTGCAATTGGGCTGTGGTGGATCCATGCACTGCTGGCTTTGTTTGGTATTGCCCTGATAGCCAAAGGGCGGCCCTTTGGTATGCGTCTGATGGCGCGCTTACGCTGGGGTCGCTGATGTTATCTATTTTAGATCGTTACATTGCTCGTACCGTCCTCAACACCTCGCTGATGAGCTTGGCGGTTCTAGCCGGTCTATCGTCGCTCATTCGCTTTGTGGAACAATTGAGATCGGTCGGCAAAGGCACCTATACCATTGCCGATGCTGGTTTGTTTGTGCTGCTCAGCTTACCGCGCGATTTGGAAGTATTCTTCCCTATGGCAGCCTTGCTAGGCGGTCTTATTGGTATGGGTATGTTAGCCAGTAATTCAGAGTTGGTGGTGATGCTGGCAGCTGGGCGTTCACGACTCAATATCGCCGGTTCAGTGATGAAAGCAGCAGCTGTTATGATGCTGGTGGTGATGGCAATGGGCGAGTGGGTAGCCCCGCAACTTGAAGCCAAGGGTCGTGAACTGCGTGCTACGGCTATTTCCGGCGGTAGTTTAATTTCAGCACAGCAGGGTGTTTGGGCCAAAGATGGGTATCATTTTGTCAATATTACTGAAGTAGAAGATACCGGCCGATTACGTGGTATTACTATTTATCGTTTCAACGCCGAGCGCGACTTGGAATCGGTGGTGCAGGGGACTAGCGCTAACTATCGTGCCAATGGTTGGCTGTTACAGCAGGTCACAATAACCAGCCACAGTGCCGAGCGGGTTGAGCGCGAACAGTTGAACCAATGGTTGTGGAACTCATCGCTCACGCCCGACAAACTTGGCGTGGTGACGGTTAAACCGGAATCATTATCGATTCGCGGTCTAGTGGATTATTTAGATTACCTGAATGCCAACCAACAAGCGGCTGAACGCTATGAGTTGGCCCTGTGGCGCAAGATCCTAGCACCGGTAACGGTGGCGGTGATGCTATTGGTAGCCTTGTCGTTTATCTTTGGCCCGCTGCGTTCAACCACCATGGGCGCGCGTATTTTGCTTGGGGTGATTACCGGTTTCGGTTTTCATGTCAGCAATGAGATCTTTGGCCCGTTAGCGCAGGTTTATCAGTTAGCACCGCTGTGGGGTGCTTTGCTACCGAGCCTGCTGTTTGCCGGTGCAGCATTGTATTTGATGCAACGACGTACGACTTAAGCTACAACTCTTTCCAGTAATACAACTGATTGGCTTCTTTGGATAACGTCACGAGTTCAGTGCCGGCGGCATAATCATGCCACGCCCGGCGGTTTTTCCAATCGACCAGAACCCACAAATGACCCAACCCCAGTGCGCAGGTTAGTACCCGAATCAACGCTTGCTTTTTGGTGATGCGACTACCATCACGCTGCTGCACCTTCAGGCGCCACGCGCGCATACCGATGGTCTGTCCGCTGCGCCACCAAAACCAGCCAAAAAACCAGCCCACACACACCACTAAATAGATGCCAAACAACGGTGTGCTATCGAGCCAATCGGCGTGCTCTTGGCCTTCGGCTAACACCACCAGCCCAGTGCTGGTCAGCACTGCGGCAAAAACCAGTGCTAGCGCGGCGGCCAGCATCACAATTGCGGTACCCACCAACAGATCGTAAACCCAAGCGGCCAGGCGGCGCCAAAAGCTAGCACTGGCAAAACTGGCGTGAAGGGTTTGTGACGGGGATGCAGACATACAAGGCTCTCGCAGTTGGTGCTGATTGAATGCGCCCTATGTTACCGAAATTCTTGTCAAGATGGGAATAAACCATTGCATTGCTCAGGATTTAAGCATTTAATCATTAGCGATTAGAATTCGCTTGATCAGCGCCTTTGCATGCGTATAATGCGCACATACTTCAGTACGTACCCCTTGCCTGGGTGGCGAAATTGGTAGACGCAGCGGATTCAAAATCCGCCGTTGGAAACAACGTGTCGGTTCGAGTCCGACCCTAGGCACCACTTCCTTAAGAAACATCCTTTTAGTGCAAAAATCTGTTATGCTGAACATGTTTCGCGCAGCCATTGTTGCGCTGTTTATGTTTGGAGAATTATGAACGAATCGAATACCAATAATGCCTCAGAGCAACCCGAATATGAGGTTGAGATCCCATCGCGAGAACAACTGCTTGAAGCCGTAAAAGCGCGCTTAAAACCAACCTCTTTTGAAGAAATCATTGAGCGTTTCCAACTGACCGACGAACGCCAACACATTGGCGTAAAACGCCGTTTACGCGCTATGGAGCGCGATGGTCAGCTCGTTTTCACCAAAGCCAACGCTTACGGTCTACCCGATCGCATGAGCCTGATCAAAGGCCGTATCATTGGTCACCGTGATGGGTTTGGTTTTTGTAAGCCAGAAGAAGGCGGAGCTGATTTATTTATCCCGCATCATCAAATGTACAGTGTCTTGCACGGCGATATAGTGTTAGTGCAAGAAACTTCGAAAGACGCCAAAGGTCGCCGCGAAGCGCGCGTAGTGCGGGTTATTGAACCACAACAAAGCGATATTGTTGGGCGCTATTTTATTGAACATGACTTAGGCATTGTGGTGCCTGACGATAGCCGAATTAACCAAGATATTTTGATTCCTGAGCATGCTAAGAAAGACGCTCGTCATGGTCAAATTGTGGTGGCACGGGTGACCAAGCGACCGAGTCACCGCACTTCACCGATTGGCGAAATCGTTGAAGTATTGGGTGAGCATTTAGCCCCAGGCATGGAAATCGAAATTGCCATTCGCGAGCACGATATCCCTACTGCGTGGTCGGCAGCGACTGAAGCCGAAGTGGCCACTCTAGCCGAGGACGTTCCTGCTGAAGCCTATGAGGGTCGAGTTGATCTGCGTCAACTGCCCCTAATTACCATTGATGGCGACGATTCCCGCGATTTTGATGATGCTGTGTATGCCGAGGCTGAAGGTGATGGCTGGCGTTTGTGGGTGGCAATTGCCGATGTGAGTTATTACGTCAAGCCGAATACCGCACTCGATAAAGATGCCTTAGAACGCGGCACCTCGGTGTATTTCCCGAATTTCGTGGTACCGATGCTGCCTGAGAAACTATCCAATGGCTTGTGTTCACTAAACCCGAATGTCGATCGTTTGTGTATGGTGGCCGAAATGTCGCTGAGCAAGAGTGGCAAACTCGGTGAGGCGAAATTCTACCCTGCGGTGATGAATTCAAAAGCACGATTGACGTACAACAAAGTCGCCGCAATTCTCGAGGGCGATCCTAAATTACGGCAAGATTATGCGCCGGTAATGGCTAATATCGAAACCTTGCACAGCCTCTATAAGGTGCTGAAGAAGGCCCGCCGGGCGCGCGCCGCGATTGAGTTCGAAACGCTGGAAACACGGTTTATCTTTAATGCCCAACGTAAAATTGAGAGCATTGAGCCGGTGCGCCGCAACGTTGCTCACACCATCATTGAAGAATGCATGATCATGGCGAACGTAGCGACGGCCCGCCTGATCGAAGCGGAGCCCGAAGCAGGTGCGTTATTCCGTATTCACGAGGCACCTTCTAGCGAGCGGTTAAAAAGTTTCCGTACGTTCTTAGCTGAATTGGGGCTGAACATGAGTGGTGGCGATGAACCTAGTCCGCGTGACTACAGCAACGTGTTAGAGCAAATCGTTGATCGTCCTGATGCTGAATTGATTCAAACCATGTTGCTGCGCTCCATGCAGCAAGCGGTATACAGCCCAGATAATGCTGGCCACTTTGGCTTGGCTCTTGAGCAATATGCGCATTTTACCTCGCCGATTCGGCGCTACCCTGACTTGATCCTGCATCGCGCTATTAAGGCGTTATTGAAGAAAAAGCAGGGCAGTTCGCCAGCGCTGGTGGGTGCGTGGATGTATCCGGATGAGCAACTGGATGGGCTCGGCGAGCACTGTTCGGTGACTGAACGTCGCGCTGATGACGCCACCCGCCAAGTCGATGAGTGGCTGAAATGTGAGTACATGCAAGATCATGTCGGCAGTGAGTTTTCTGGGGTGATTGCCTCGGTTACCAGCTTCGGCTTGTTTATCCGCTTAGATGACATGCAAATTGATGGTCTAGTGCATATCAGTCACCTCGATAACGACTACTACCATTATGACAACGAACGCCATTTATTAATTGGCGAGAACAGTCGTAAGGTGTATCGCTTAGGTGACAAAGTTAAAGTACGGGTCCGCGCCGTAGATCTTGATGAGCGCAAGATAGATCTGACGTTACTGTCATCCGAGAGTCCGGCTGGAGTCACTCGTCGGGTTGAACCGATGCCGCCGCGTCGCAGCGATAGTAAAAAAGGCCAAGCACCGCGTAAGTCAGGGTCGAAACCGGCAGAAAAATCAAGCACCAAATCGGGGGCCAAGAGTGGCAGCAAGCCAAGCCGTAAGCCTAGCAACAAGCCTGGCAACAAGTCAGGCCCGAAAAAAGGTCGTGGAAAGAGAACATGAGCAAAAAGATTACAATTTTCGGGCTGCATTCAGTGCGCGCCCTGATGGCGCAGCATCCTGAACGCTTGGTGGAGTTTTACGCCACCCGCGAGCGGCAAGATAAAGCCTTGCAAGAATTGATTCAGCAGGCTCAGCACATGGGTATCAAAGCCCAATTTGTGCCCAAGGCAAGTTTAGATAAACGCGCCGAAGAGGGTAACCATCAAGGCGTGGTGATCACCGCGCTTGAAGCGCCGGCGCTGAGCGAGCATGACTTACCTGATCTGGTGGCAAACGCCGCCGGTAAAGCATTGTTTTTGGTTTTAGATGGGGTGACTGACCCACATAACTTGGGGGCTTGTCTACGCACTGCCGATGCCACCGGCGTTACTGCGGTTATTGTGCCGAAAGATAAATCCGCATCGATTACCCCAATTGTCCGTAAAGTAGCCAGTGGCGCGGCCGAAACCATGCCCCTCGTGCAAGTGACTAATTTGGCGCGGGCGTTGCGCGAGCTGCAAGACATGCAGGTATGGGTTATCGGCACCGCCGGTGAAGCCACCGAATCGTTGTACGCCGTTGACTATAGTGGCCCAGTAGCGATTGTCATGGGAGCCGAAGGCGATGGTATGCGGCGCTTAACCCGCGAGACCTGTGACCAGCTCATCACCATTCCTTTGTTGGGCACGGTGAGCAGCTTGAACGTGTCAGTCGCCACCGCTGTGTGTTTGTACGAAGTCGTGCGTCAGCGCTTGGGTAAAGCCTAACATGTCGATCAAGCCATTACTCCGAGCGCGCCCGCTGATTATCGCCGGCTTACTGATGGTGCTGTTGATGTTGGCGTGGTTACCAACCGGCGACATGGATGCCGAGCAACGCAGTCACAAGCCGTTGTTGTGGGTGGTCGATAACAGCGCCGAGAATTCCGCNNGAGAATTCCGCCGAGAATTCTGACCAAGTGTTGGTTGACCTGCGTGATGATATTCAGCAGCGTCTGTCGCAGCGCCATGAATGGCGCTTAGCCAAAGCACCCGAAGCACACGTTTGGCAGTTAACCTTTGTGGTACGCGAGGATGACTCACAACATCCGCCACAACTGCGCCTTGAAGGCGAGCTACTGAGCCCACATAACGGTGAAGTGAAACGCTTTGCTATCGAGGGCCGACGCGATGTAGCAGGGCTATTACCTGAACAATTTGTGAAAATTACCACGCAGTTGCTCGAATCCTCAGCGGTCAGCGCCGAATAACTTGTTCTAGGCGCTTATTTCTTATATACTCCCGCGGCTTAAATCAGTCTTAGGTAGTTAACTAAACACACAAAGCGTTCCTTGCTGTTCACGGTGCGACTGAGCCGATAACAGCTATGAACCATAAGGAGCAGAAATGCGCAATTATGAAATCGTATTCATGGTCCACCCGGACCAGAGCGAGCAAGTACCAGGTATGATCGAGCGCTACAGCGAAACGATCAAAGCCGGTAACGGTACTATCCATCGTTTGGAAGACTGGGGCCGTCGTCAATTGGCATACCCAATCAACAAGTTGCATAAAGCACACTACGTGTTGATGAACATCGAAGCGTCAAACGAAGTTATCGACGAGCTGGAAACAGCTTTCCGTTATAACGACGCCGTTCTGCGTAACATGATCATGCGTCAAAACGATGCAGTGACTGAAGCGTCACCTATGAGCCGTAAAGACGAGCGTAAAGCTGAGTCACGTTACGACGAAATGGAAGAGAGCGAAGAAGCGTAAGCTTCGGCGTGCGAGATAAACCCGACGTGGCGATCGTGCAGAATCAATTGGTGATCAGTGGTGACATTGTTAAACCACCCCGATTGACCCGCAGTCCAGCCGGCATTCGTCACCTGCATTTAAGTCTTGAACATCGTTCAGAGCAGTTAGAAGCAGGGTTACCGCGGCGCAGTTATGTTCGCATAGCAGTCGTTGTAAGTGGTGATGAAGCAGCACGTTGGGAAACTGAATTAACCGTTGGTAGCGCAGTGCAAGTAAGCGGCTTTTTGAATCGGCACGAAGATTCAAACGGATTGGCTAAATTAGTACTGCATGCCCAGCAACTTGTGAAGATTTGAGGAGACCATCATGGCTCGTTTTTTCCGTCGCCGTAAGTTCTGCCGTTTCAAGGCAGAAGGCGTTAAAGAAATTGATTACAAAGATATCGCTACTCTGAAGAACTACATCACTGAGAGTGGCAAAATCGTTCCTAGCCGTATTACTGGCACTTCAGCCAAGTATCAACGGCAGTTGGCGCGTGCCATTAAACGTGCACGTTACTTGTCATTGCTGCCATATACTGATTCACATCAGTAAGCTGGCGCGACGAACGATTTCGACCATCAGAGGTAGCGAACAATGCAAATTATTTTGTTAGACAAAGTCGCCAACTTAGGCAGCTTGGGTGACCAAGTTGAAGTTAAGTCTGGTTACGCCCGTAACTTTTTATTCCCGCAAGGCAAGGCTGTACCTGCTACTGCGGCGAACGTCTCTAAATTCGAAGAGCGTCGCGCTGAATTAGAAGCTAAATTAGCTGCTGATTTAGAAGCTGCTCAACAACGTGCTGAGCAAGTCAACGCTCTAGCAGCCGTTGTAATCACCTCTAAAGCAGGTGACGAAGGTAAGTTGTTCGGTTCTATCGGTACCCGTGACATCGCGGACGCAGTAACTGCTGCTGGCGTTGCGGTGAAGAAGAGCGAAGTATTGTTACCCAATGGCACCTTACGTGAAGTTGGCGAGTACAGCGTTGAATTGCATTTGCATTCAGACGTATTTGCAACTGTCACCGTGCAGGTTGTAGCTGCTGATTAATCAGCCTCTACAATAGCGACAGTCATGTCCTAAAAAGCCGAGTCAGAGATGACTCGGCTTTTTTTATCCCATAACCAGGCCTTACGAAGGGGTTCTGCTTCC
>DIVC01000093.1 GCA_002423905.1 Idiomarina sp. UBA6142 | reverse complement strand
GGTTCAAATCCTCTCATGCCGACCACTAATTAAATAAAAAAGCCGCACCATGGCGTCCATGGTGCGGCTTTTTAGCTTCCATCGTTTCACAGATATCGGCACTTTCGCCTGCATTAACAAAGCCTTTGTTACCGACGTTTTCACAACTTTCTTTACGCACTTTTTGCCACTGCATTGCTTTGCGCTGCCGATTTTGATCAATTTCTGACTTCATTTTCGGGATTGCTTCATCACACTGCTTACCATAACTGGCATCTTTGGTACGTGCTTCATAGAACGAACTAATTTTTTCTGCGCCTGGTACTGAAATGCAGCAGCATAAAAGCCAACCAGACTGAGCTTTGGCTTGGGGCTACTGTTAATGACAACATCGCTGCTGCGTTTATTTACAGCAGGCTTAGCCATATTTATGGTTGGGAGAGAACTAGCTCACTCTGGTCATCTCGTCTTAGTAATAGAGAAACCGTAATGCTTCTTTCAAACGGTCACCTGTTTCGTGCGTGCGGTCCCAGCGTTCGAGCGATACATCACCCTGACGAAATTCACGAAAGTATTCCTCTGTTTGAAGCTGCGTCATAATTGCCTCGATATTTGCCGGTGTTCTATCAGCAAAGCCAAAGCGTTCGTGCAACTGTTTCATCCGGCTATTCATAGGCTCTTTATCTCTGGGCGCTGCTTCCGATAGCTGCACTGGAGCTCTCGGTGTAACCAAAATAAGCACCGAACGCTGCAATTCGTTAGTCCTTTTATTAGAAAACAGGTATTGAATACCCGGAATATTCTGCAAGCCCGGTACTCCGTCGCGGGTGCTTGAAGATGATTTCTCGCTCAATCCACTGAGCACCAGCGTATCACCCAAATTCATGACGACATTTGCATTTGCTGAAGTTTCAGCAATCTCGATCTGGTAGGCCACTCGCGGATTATCACTGCTGGCGTTTAACGAGGTCCGCTGTGCGTCCACCTTGAGCTGCACTTGACCCTGCGACAGAAAGTTAGGAGTTACCGAAAGCTTGATACCGAAGCGCTTTTCCAGCGGTACAACAGTAGTGCCACCTTGCTGGCTGGTGGAAACGACACCCGCACTCAGGTTAGTTCCAGAAAAGAACTCAGAAGTTAAACCTTCGATGGCAGCCAAGGTCGGACGTGCAAGTACTTCGTTTAACGAACTGTTCGCGTTGGCAATATTCAATGAATAGGATAGCGCCGGAATGGTTACTGCCCTGGTAATGGAGGTACTTGACGATGAATCGTCGTTAGAACTGGTAATACGTGAATAAGCCGCTAGATTGCCATTCACCGAGCCAAGCTGCATAGTTAGCGCATTAAGTAAGTTTACTCCGCGAGATGTTGACATCAGTTCCTGAGTAGACAGCAACACCACATCAACCAACAGCATACGCGGACCTTCGGCTGCTGCTACCACTGGCGGTTGCAGCACAGCTGTAAAGTTCTCGTCGAACTCTTGATCTTGACTATCTTGACCAAATAGCCCATCTGTCATTGCAAGCGATAAATCTGGAACAGCGAAAGCCTGCGCTAACAGGAGCGAACGATCGTTGTAGAAGACCTTCCACTGCGACAAGCGGCGGTCAATACGTTCGAGCTCTGGGCCCTTTCCATACTGCTGTATTAAGGCAGCACGCACCCACTCGGCTCGTGCGAAATTGCCGCATGATCCATAAACTGGAATACTCGAGCGTAAAAACTCCGAGGTGGGCGTGGCCGATACCTTAAGATACTGATCAGCCATGCCACAAGCCGTCTTAGCGTCACCGGTAAGATAGGAGGCAACCATTAAACCGCTGATTGACGGCGCACTCTCTGGCGTTAAAAGCAGCGCATCAACGAACGCTTGTTTGGCAAGGTCGAAACGCTTAAGGTCCATATAGGCAAGACCCATAAATTCCAGCGCAATCCAATTGCTCGGATCAATCCGCAGTGATTGCTGATAGCCTTCTAGAGCAATTTCCGCTTTTTGCGTATCGCCCCTCAGAGCCTGTAAATGATAAACAAAACCGTTTAGCAAGTGTAGGTATGCATTGCGTGGATCCAGTTGCAGCGCCTCATTCACCGCTAAGTGCGCCTCGGGTAGTTGCATGCGTTTGATGAAGCCGACAGCCACATTAACTTTAGCCAGCATTTCCGAATCGTAAACACCGCGAGGGATCAGCTCAACATGCTCCATCATGTCAACAAAAGAGCGCGCAGGCGTTTGCGCCACTGCAATCGAAGAACAACTTAACATGAGTGCACTGACAATGATTAGGCGATTCCATCGTAATCCATGAGCAAATGGTTTCATTAGCGTGGTCCCGTAGATGAGAAGGTCAGTTGCTCAATTTCGTCGGTCGCGTAACCCATCATGCAGCCAATCTTTTGGCCTTCGTTGGCATGATAAAATTTGAGCGTACCGCCGCTACCCCCGAACATGCCTGAGCCCTTACCCGTGTTGTCGATAAAGCCCAAGGCGTCGATGCTGCCGCCACTGCGATACTGGGCGGTCTTGAAATATCTGCCAGCAGGCAGTATGACCTCGCCGCTATAGGGTGGATTTCCCAAATATCCGTGCACAGCGCCCCAGCCATTCGGATAGAGGAATTGCACACCATCGACTCGTTTGCCAGAACGGATGCGGAAGCCAATCACATGCTGGTTTTGACACACGGCGAAGTCGTCCCACCGCGTGCCTTTAAAGCCACCGGCTCGTTGCATGCCAACAAACGGTCCGGGCGCATTCGATGCTGGGTGAGCTTTGCGGCCCTCGTCCCGACCCGCCTCAAACCAGTGGTTTAACGCATCCTCGTAATTGCCTTTGCCATAATAGAGGCGCTGCAGGTCTGGATGATAATCCAGGTAGCTGGCAATACTGAAATTAGCGTTGCCCTGGCGACCCTGCGGAATGCCGTACTCTAACCAATGTTTGACAACGCACAGCCGGTCAGTTGCACCACACAAAGCCTGCACATCAAGGTAGCGTGCTCGGTAGAAACTAGCACGAAATTCGAGAGCGCCGTCGAAGCCTTCGTTAAAACCATTGTTTTCCCAATGCCATGCCAGATCCACTCCGGCTGCCACAACGGCTGGATAACCGTCGTAGTAGCGATCCCAATCAAACACCGAGGCATCGAAAATCGGATTGGGGGCCTTTTTGCGTTTCTTTTTCTTGCCGAGGCCGGTAATGGCGTTACCTGCATCGTTAAATGCTTTAGTCGCAGCATTACTGGTTTTGTTCGCCAGCTCACGCGCCTTGTTCTTGGTCTTCTCGTATTCGTCGGCTATTCTCTTTGCTTCTGCCTCCGCTGCGCGCTGCGCTTCAGCCGCCGCATCAGCAATTTTTTTCAGTTCGCGGGTGGCGGCGTCGGCGCTATAACCACTCAGATTTTTGTACTCACCGGCGATTTTTTTATAGGCGGCTTCTAACTGGTCACCGACACAATTTGGGATCTTGGCTGGATCGACGTTGATGCCAGCCTCGCCTTCAAACACTTTGGCAAGATCGGTGCTGGCCTCAAGCTTAACCTTAGTCTTAATCTCGAAAGGATTGGCGCAACTGGCGCTGACGGCAATTTCCAAACTGCCCTCCGGCGGTTTCACAGCACTGCTGCTGATGCCCGCTGTCGGCACGCCACCATACAAACTGACCTTCACCTTCTGGCCGGCATAATTGCCTTCTAACCCCATCTCTCGGGTCAAGCTACTGACCGCTGTGGTTTGTACCATGTTAAAACTGACTTTGCCGAGCGGACCTAACTTGAGCGTAAGCGCTTGACCGATTTCACTGCGCAGCCCACCCAGGTCTGCTGCGTAAGCCAGCCGCCCCATCTTTTGCCCGAGGATATTCACCTCGCCCATTCCCTTCAGCAGCGGACCACCGTCGGCTAGCGGGCCGAGCACCACCATGTTGAAGTACTTGTCGTCGTTCGGGAACGGTTTGCTACTATCACCAAAACGATACTCAGGCGCTGGTGTTGGATTAACCAGCTTGACCGTAGACAACGGTGCAGACATGACAAACAGCGCGTCCTTGAATAATTCAATGTCGCGAATAAAACCGCCACCGTATTGTTTCAAGCGTGGATCGGGTGAAGCCATGGCAATCATCACCCGGGCTGCATCCTCCATGGTAAAGTTAGCAGGAGTGGCCATCCGAAACGAAAAATCTAATAAGTCCATGGCACCTGCAGGATTCAGTGGTGTTTGGAACTGGGTAAGAACTTTTTTAGTTTCAGCACCTCGGTAAGCGGCGTTACCCTTGTAGCCAAAGGTCAAGGCGTTGTTGATAAAGAACGTCGCATCGCTGAGCCGCATTTGTGGCATACCAAACTCTACCACCGCATTCGGCGCTAACTGAAACTCGACAAAGGCTTCGGGTTTCATCGCATCGGCACCCGCTTGGGACATGGTCGCGCCGTGTGCCATGGTATCGGCCATAGCAGCACCTGCTCCGACACTACCAGACAGATCAGTTGGGATCGGCATCACTACTGCGGCACGCATGGTCAGCTGGTTAGCCTTCACCCCCATCGCTTCCATGGTCAGCTTAATAGCACCGCCGAGGTTGGCACGAGCAGCTAGCTGCACACCACTGGAGAACGACAATGTGTTGACATTAAAATAGTTATCACGCACCACCTGTTGCAGCGCTGGCGGCATTTTTATCTGGTCCAACTCAAAGTCGCTGGTTGAGATAGAAATAATCGGGGCTTTGAGCGACGTAGCGCCCAGTACCTGTTGCACTTGCGGGCCGAGTAATTTAGGCATCGGCATCGACTTGTCGACTACCAGTAGCAGTGTTTGCTGGGTGCTACCACGAGTAAAAAAGTACAGTTGCAACGGCCCCGACTGCGTCATGTAGCAACCAGTAAGATTCCCCCCACAGCTGGTTTTACCCAGATCGCTGACCATACCCTGCAGCTCTTCCTTGATACCGGCAATTGGCAGATTGCTGAGCATTTTCTGCAAAGTGGGGCTGACAATTGGCACATCTTGCGCCTGAGTAGGTATCTGCACTGCCATACCATTTAACAATATCGAAATGGCTAGTACTACAGTCTTGTTTATCATTGCTCCACCTCGGACAACGTGATTATGAAGTGGCTTCACTGAGCTGGTACAGTCGAAGAGAAGGTAAGCTGATCAGTGCGTGAACCTGAACGCCCTTGCATGCAGCCCAATTTCTGCCCAGGAATCACGTTGTAAGTGCCTGGGCTGCCGCCATTGCCACCATAGGGGCCAAATTTACGGCCCGTGTTGGTATGGAATAGAATGCTATCGACCTCATCACCGGCGCGGTAGTCCACCCGCACCACGTACTCACCCGCTCTAAAGCGTACTTCCGCGGTGTAGGGCGGAGAGCCCAGAGAGCCGTGTGGTGGTCCCCAATTGCCATTGGCGTAGAGGAACGCCAGACCATCAAGCAAACGCCCAGAACGTACGGCGAAACCAGTCACGTGTTGTCCTTGGCAGAATCGATAGTCGTCCCAATAGGTGCTATTTTTTTTTCCAATTTTCAGCAGTGCAGTGGCAAAAGGACGACCATCTCGGCGCTCTTTAGTCTTGCCACCTGAAAGCCAATGGCCGAGCGCTGCCTTGTAGCCATAAACCCCGAATGCTTTTTGCAAATCTGGGTAACGCGCAACATACGACTTGACATCAAAATCAGCGCTGCCAATGCGACCCTCTTCGATGCCATAGAGAATCCAATGCAATAGGACTGAACGTGGGTCACTGCCAAATATCAAGGCATCCTGATAGTTCTTCACATAGAACTGTGAGTCGAACTCGAGCGAACCGCGCCAGCCATTGGGATAACCTGAGGTATCCCAATGCGCAACTAGGTCAATGTCACTTTTTTCCTTCGGTTTTTTCTCGGCTTTCTTATCTTTTTTGTATGGATTTTTTATCGCTTTATCGAGTCGCTCCTGCGTTTTGTTGTAAGCGTCGATATCAAAATTGTCGTAGTAATAATCCCAATCAAAGGTGCTGCGATCAAAATGTGCATTGCTGGTGTCTTGCGCTTTAGAGGTTGAGCCCCCTACTACGCTAATGACAGCGTTCGTACCTGCGCTAATAAGTGCATTGGTACCACCAGTCCAAGCACTGGTTGCCGCGTTAATCGATGATTCTGCCGCTTTACGTGCTTGCTCTTTGGTCTGGTTAAATTCCTGTTCAGCAGCATTTCCTAGCTTGTTCAGTGCAGCGGTCGCCTCTCTGGCGGTGTAGCCCTCGAGATCACTGAACTCACCGGCAATTTTGTTATAGGCCGCTTCCAGCTCTTTACCAATGCAGCCTTGTATTTTCGACGGATCGACGTTGATAGCGGCAGCGCCGTTGAACACGTCTTCGAGTTTAGTACTGGGGTTGAACGTCACCTGGGTAGAAATTTCAAACGGATTGACACAACTAGCACTCACCTCAACTTTTATTTTGTCGCCGTTCAAACTCACTTCGACCTTTTGCCCGCCGAAGTTGCCGAGCAAACCGACTTGCTGCTTGGTGGCATTAATGGCTGTGGTAGCTTGCATACTAAAGGTGACCCTACCTAAAGGTCCGAGCTTGAGTGTCAAGGCCTGACCGACGTCACCGCGCAATCCGGAGAGGCCGGCACTAGCCTGCATCCAGCCCATCGTCTGCCCGAGAATGTTGACTTCACCGCCAGCGCTCAAAAAAGGTCCACCATCGGCCAGCGGGCCGAGCAGCACATAGTTAAAATACTTATTGTCATTGGGAAAAGGCTTGCTGCTGTCGCCGAAGCGATACTCCGGTGGAGGATTTGGGTTTCTGAACTGAACCACCGATAGCGGTGTAAGCATATCCAGCAACGGATCTTTAAATTTATCGATACCATTAATAAAGCCACCATACTTCAGCAAACGCTTATCTTTAGAAGCCATCGCCACCATCATGTAGGCGGCATCTTCCATGGTAAAGTTGGCCGGTGTGGCCATGCGGAATGAAAAGTCTAACAAGTCCGCAACCCCCTCTGGGCTGAGCGGTGTCTGGAATTGAATGATGATTTTCTTGTCCTCGGCCCCCCTAAAAATCGCATTGCCCTTATAACCAAAGGTCAAGCTGTTATTGATAAAGAAAGTCGCGTCGGTCAGTGACATCGGTGGCAGAACCAGCGGCAGCCGTGCGTTCGGAGCAAACTGGAATTCGACGAATGCTTCTGGCTTAGTAGCATCTTTCGCCGTCTGTGCCATGGTGTTACCCTGTGACATAGCGGCGGCTCCGGCACCTGCCATACTGCTTAAATCGCTTGGAATTGGCATCACCACGGCGGCGCGAAGCATCACTTCGTTCGCCTTCACACCGAAGGCTTCCATGGTCAACTTGATGGGACCACCCAGGTTGGCGCGAGCAGCCAGTTGTACACCGCTTGAGAACGACAGCGTGTTGACATTAAAGTAGTGATCACGCACCACATTTCGCAGTGCCGCTGGCATTTTAATCTGGTCCAGTTGGAAGTCGCTGGTAGAAATAGAGATGATCGGTGAACGCAATGAGGTTTCGCCCATCACTTTCTGTACCTTCTCGCCGAGCAGACGAGGCATGGCGACCGATTTGTCGACCACCAGCAGCAGCGTTTGCTGGGAGCTACCACGAGTAAAAAAGTACAGTTGCAACGGCCCAGACTGAGTCATGTAGCAATCGCTAAGATTCCCCCCACAGCTGGTTTTACCCAGATCGCTGACCATACCCTGCAGCTCTTCCTTGATACCGGCAATTGGCAGATTACTGAGCATCTTCTGTAAGACGGGGCTGACATTTGGCGCATCTTGCGCCTGTGCCGACAAGCTCAAGCTCATGATGCCAAACATTAAGATGCCGCATTTAAGCGACCAAGATTTAAGCGGCAACCAGCTAAACAGAGATGATTTAATTTTGCTCATTAGTAATTATTCTCGATTAACGCTTGGTTGATAGGTGAGTTGGTATCGGGCCTGAAAGATAGGATCTGTCGATCTGTGCGGCGTGGTTGCCAATCTTCAGATGTCATCGGTTGGAGTTCGATCGCATTGTGTACAGCCTTCACACCGTCAACATTCTCGGCAAGATTCTGCGCCGTGGTTTTCTCCAGTTGACTTTTTACCAGCCCAGATAACAGCACCACTCCATAAAGTGACTCAACCGTGATGTTGGTTTTAGCCAAAACACTATTCTGGGTAAAGTGCGCGTGGATAGTCATGGTAATGAGATGATCGTCGACCTGAGTCACCTCGACGTGTTGGTTAGGTGTGGCAGCAACTGAATGGGGGTTATGAACAGCACAACCGGAGTTAATTAGAGTTACGCAAGCTAAGCTAACTGCAAAAGTGCCTGTTCGAATACTCATTACTATCTCTCTAAATCACGATAAAAAACAAAATTAGCAAGTTTAAAAAGGCATCGAGCTAACACTCACTAAAATATTGGTGTTTGAAAGTATTTCTTTTAAGTTGTTCACTATGACCCGGATGCCATCATAGACACCGTGCTGTATAGCTGTCTGTCACTAGTTCTAGTGACAGCAAATAATGTTTATTTGCTAGATCCAAGCGCTATACTCACAGTGCCGTTGTATTCATTGTATAGGTCTACCTAAACTACTTTAGATACACATTGTTATAACTACTCATGGGTAATCGTGATATGGCCGTACCGGTACCAACCAATCATGAAATAATTCGCGTAGCACTGGTGGATGACGACATTGGCTTTCAAGCAGCCGTTTTCGGCGCACTCAGCACAGCTGACGATATCAATCTAGATTCGGTGTGCGGAACGCTCGCTGCAGGTATCAAGTTACTTGATGGTGAACCCGTTGATATTCTTATCGTGGATTTGGGTTTGCCCGATGGCTCAGGGATAAGTTTGGTACAAAAGGCGAATAGCTGCTGGCCGCAATGCAATATCATGGTAAGCACCACCTTTGCGGATGAAGTCAACGTGATGAAGTGTTTAGAGGCAGGTGCCACGGGTTATCTACTCAAAGATAGTAGCCAGCAGAATTTGATCAATGAACTGCGCCATCTTCATGCTGGCGGCAGCCCAATCAGTCCATTAATTGCTCGACGGCTACTTAGCCGCTTCCGTGGTGAACAAAATGCCCCGATCAAAGCAGCAACCGCGGCAGCTGACCAGCCATTGCTCTCAACCCGAGAGCAAGAGGTGCTAGAGCTCATTACCAAAGGCTTTACTGCCAATGAAATTGCTAACCTACTGTCCGTATCACATCACACTGTGCTGACCTTTATACGGCGGATTTATGCAAAGCTTAAAGTCAATTCTAAAACTGAAGCAATTTATGAGGCTCGACTTCAGGGTATTCTTGAGCCATAGTCGGTGGTATCACCATTTGTCTGGAATTTTTCGATGGTCACTATTCAGAAGCTGAACCATGCATAATCCATTTATGCTAGAACAACCGCCAATTCTGATTCAGCAATTACAGTTAGTCATGGGTAATTTTCGTAATACTATCGTCGTCATTCCTGTCTGTTTTATTATCTGGTTCAGCTTAGCTAACCCACAAAATAATGACCATCTTGTACGATGGGCCGTTACCGCCATTTTTATTAATCTGCTCCTACAAGCCTATGGTTGGTATTATTTGAAGCATGGTATTCGACTGGAAAACGTGCAGTCTAAAGCACGCTTTTATGCAGTACTGCATGGCTTTGATGGCATTGCCTGGGGGTTATTAAGCTGGTTATTCATTGATACAGTGACTGACAATTTGATAGTTATTATCATCGCGCTTTTTGCCGGAATACTCGGTGCTGGCTTAGCTACGTTGAGTGCAATTCCAATTCTATTTGTCGCCTTTACACTGCCACATACCCTTGCTATTACCACAACACTCTGGCTCAGCGATGAGTCGATCTACCAATCGTTCGCAATGATAGCAGCACTCTATTTCATTTCATTAACAGGGCAAGTCATAAACAGTTCTAAAATAATTAAAAGTTCCATTATCAATAAATTAGAACTTGAAAAAAGTAATAATCGACTGCGCGAAATTGAACGCTCACAAACCTTACAAGAGGAACGGCAGCGCATTATGCAAGAAATGCACGATGGACTTGGGTCTAGTCTTCTGAGTGCTCTTCGTGTCATCGAAAAAGGAAACATGCCGACCCATGAGGTTGCTCAAGTATTAAAGGCATGCATAGATGATTTAAAACTAGCTATCGATTCGATTGAACCGGTGGATGAAGATCTGCTGCTATTGCTGGCAACATTGCGTTTTCGCATTGGTACACGACTTGAAAATAGCGGGATCATTTTACACTGGAACGTTGCTGACATTCCGCCCTTAGAATGGCTAACTCCCGGCTGTTCATTGCATGTTCTACGAATTTTACAAGAAGCGCTAACCAATATTATTAAGCACAGCGGCGCCACCGAAGTTAGTTTATCAACGCACACAACAGCAACCCATATTATAGTGGAGATAGCTGACAATGGCTGTGGCTTTGATGTCAGTCAAGCGTTAGCTCTCAATGGCCGAGGATTATCTAATCAGCTGCAACGTGCCACAACTATTGGTGCCGAGGTTTGCTGGCCTAATCAGCAACGAGGCAGCAGCTTTCAACTCATGTTACCAGTGCAGCAACCAATAGTTTAAGTAAGCGGTTAAACGTCACTATGAGCGCAGTTTATACTGTGTCGAACAGTAACCACGCAATATGTCCTTGGGCCGTTTGCTCTGATGTTTGGTCACTCGACCACTGACCCGCGCACGCCAGCGCTTAAACGCGCTAGTTTTTAGCTGCCGCCGCATCAATGCAATCACTTGTGCCTCTGACAGCCCATAGCTCGCTGCAATCGCCTCAAACGGGGTGCGATCTTCCCACGCCATTTCGATGATACGTGACGTATCGGCAGCATTAAATTGATCAGTAGTCATCGCCGGCGCTCATGGATGGTTTGATGTGTTTGTTACGCAGCAGCAGTCTATTTGGTTTTCCGCA
>DIVC01000116.1 GCA_002423905.1 Idiomarina sp. UBA6142 | reverse complement strand
TCGCTGATATCATCAACGATCAATACGACCGGTTTTTCCACCAGCATAGATGTGTTCAAAAGATAAAACCTTATTGACTAATGTGTCGTCATTCCTCCTACGTTAAAGTTCCCATCTAGCTCGATAGCGGCTCATCTTGTTATGCGTTGCTTTTTTGTGAGTGTCTATCGCAATTGAGGTCGTAGCAAGCAAGCTAGTAACTCAGTTACTACCTAGATCTATACTTTTTAAGAAATATTGTCAACTAGAGCTACGTGTTTGCCGCCGCCAGCACAATGCATTCAATCGGGCATACACAGCATCGGCGCCATAGGCAAAGGCCATACGCATGGCCTTGAGTGAACCGGCTGGCAATAATAGTTCGGGGCGAAAGTGAGTCATTCAAATCACTTTCGAGTAGCGTGGTGTCGTTACCGCATCATCTAGATAAGCATCAAAGCAGGCACAAATACTACGCACCCATAAACGCCCCAACGCAGTGACTTCAATACGGTTCGCATTGACAATGACTAAGCCATCGGCAACAAACGATGCTAACTTGTGTTTAGCATCAGCAAAATAGTTCCAAAAATCGAAACCTATTGAAGTGAGTGCACACTTTTCTGAAAACTGATTAATATCAAGGAAGAAGTGACATATTAATTGCGAAATAAGCGCCGCACGTAAGCGGTCGTCCTGACTCAGGATAAAGCCTTTAACTACGGCTAGCTGATCATTATCTAAAGCGGCGTAATAATCGCTGACATCTTTTGCATTTTGCCAAAGCACCCCATCCACTTGACTAATGGATGATGCTCCAAGGCCAATTAGACAATCTTGCCCAGCGGTGGTGTAACCTTGAAAGTTACGTTGTAAACGACCTTGTTGCTGTGCTTGTGCGAGCGCATCGTCAGACTTAGCAAAGTGATCCATACCAATGAATTGATAGCCGGCGTCGGTAAACTTCTTAATACCGAGCTGCAGTAATTCAAGCTTTAACGGTGCGTCCGGTAGCCATTCATCTTTGATTTTGCGCTGGCCTGGAAAGCGCGACGGCAGGTGGGCATAACTAAACAATGAAATACGATCTGGGCTCAATGCAATGACTTGGTCTAGTGATGCACTAAAGCTCTTAATTTGTTGATAGGGTAAACCATAAATTAAATCCAAATTGACCGAGTCAAAACCAAGTTCGCGGCTAGTTTGCACATGATTGCGAATTAGTTCGGCATCTTGCACTCGGTTAATGGCAATTTGCACCTGCTGATCAAAATCTTGGACGCCATAACTGACCCGATTAAAACCGAGTGCACGCAAATGTCGAAGCTTACTCTCGCTGCAACTCCGCGGATCAATTTCAATACTTATTTCAGCATCAGTGGCGACGTCAAAATAGCGGTGTAATAATGCCATCAAGCGCGATAATTGCTGTTCTGTCAAAAACGTTGGGGTACCGCCACCTAAATGTAACTGATTAATTTGCCGTGCACCAAGAAGGGTGCGATACAAAGCCATTTCTTTTGCGAGGTAATCTAGGTAAATATCAGCTTTATGCTGGTGACGGGTAACTACTTTATTGCAACCACAATAAAAGCATAATTTGTGACAGAAAGGGATGTGAATATACAAGCTGAGTTGGACTGGGCTGTTTGCCAGCGTGCTGGCGACTCGGTTCACGGAAAAATTTTCACTCAAGGCCAGTGCAGTCGGGTAAGACGTGTATCGTGGCCCATTAATATTGTATTTGTCGATTAATTCTTGGTTCCAGCTGATCTCACTTATATCCACTTGCTAACCCCCAACGTGCTTTGGGGCTTAGTTTAATAGATTCAGCTAAAAACATGCATAGTTGAAACGGTTTACAAAGTTGATCTCGATCAAGGAATAAGGCTATTTACCGAAATCTTTGGGAACTTGTTCTGGTCTCAACCATAACCACAGCAAGATGGTCGCCATAATTCCAATGACTGAGAGTTTTAGCCATAACGCGATGGGGCTAAACATGAGCATCAGCCAGCTACCTATCATCATCAACGTCGTCACAACTTTTGGCGTACGTTTTACGACTCCAAATTTGCGCCATTGCTCTATTTGTGGCCCATAGGTCGGGTGTGCCATGAGTTTTTGTTCAATAACTGGCCAGCCTTTACCTCCAGCCCAAGCAGCAACTAATAAAAATGGCACCGTAGGCATTACTGGTAAGGCGGCGCCAATCAGTGCTAGCAGCAAAAATATCAGGGCGATACTGCGCCAGAAAATGATCCGCAATAATTCAGTCATGGTTGACCTTAAACTATCTCAAATGCAGCGTGATAGGTTGGACCGTTAGTGACCAGCCAGTTCGCGCAACTGCTCGAACGAGGTTATTTCCACCAGTTTGTTCTGCACGTCGATGGCGCCATCGGCTTGCAGCGCAGACAGAATACGACTGATAGTTTCCACCGATAAGCCTAAATAATTTCCGACATCGGCACGGGTCATGGTCAATCGAAATGATTTACCCGACAGTCCCCGGTCAGAAAAACGTTGCGATAGGGTCAGCAGGAAATGCGCCAAACGCTGCTGTGCGGTGCGATTATTCAAATTACCCAGCAACTGCTTACTTTCAAAAATTTCGCTGCTCATCAGCTTCATCATTTGTTTGCGTAAGGCGGGCATTTGCACAGCGAGCTCGTCGAGCGATTGCAGCGGAATTTCGCACAGCATGGTGGTTTCTAGCGCTTGTGAAAAACTGCGATGGCGACCATCGGCCAACGCATCAAAACCGACTAAATCACCGGGCAGGTGGAAATCGATGATTTGTTCAATACCGTTGTCATCCAACGTGTATGACTTTAAAGAACCGCTGCGCACTGCATATAAGTACTTTAATGGCGCCCCTGCAGCAGTCAATAAATCACGTTTATGCAACGGCTTATGGCGCTGAATAATCGTATCAAGTTTGGCCATGCTGTCGGCATCTAACGGCTGCGCCAAACAGAGTGAGCTCATGCTGCAATCTTGACAATGAATGTGCGAGGTCAAATTAGCCATGCTACTTCCTTGATAACCATCAATACAATGTTGGTTAGTATACTACCGCGGCTGCACAAATAAAGCTTCTCCAAAGAGGTATGCAGCACGTTGGTCAATGATTTCTAGCGTTGCGGTTTAGGTTGCTGTGCCAGCCAGCGGTCGAGCTGATTGGCAAAGTTCATGCGGTCACGTTGGGATAATGGCGGCGGACCGCCGCTTTGCACGCCGCTAGCTCGCATGGTATCGAGAAAATCGCGTACATTCAGCCGTGGGCCAATGTTTTCACGGGTCAGTAATTCACCTCGAGGGCTTAGAGCCAATCCACCTTTCGTGATGACTTCTGCTGCGAGCGGAATATCACTGGTAATCACTAAATCA
>DIVC01000038.1:9196-9495 GCA_002423905.1 Idiomarina sp. UBA6142 | reverse complement strand
ATGGCATGACCGTTGAACAAGCGCTCTACCAGCAAGCCCGCCAGCAAGCACAAGCTATTCTTGCTATAACCGATACGCATATGAAGCTCGAAAATCAGGCGACCTCGGTGCAAGAACTTGAACGACAGGTGGAACAATTGACGCAGCAACTGATGGCTGAACTACCTGCTTGGCTGTGGGAACCTGTTCGTGATCATTCATGAATTAGAGGGAGCGACCCCGTTAGACCCGGCTGAGCTGGTAGGGTTGAAGCTAAAGCACGTTGGTGCACGACGAGAGCTTGATGAAGTTGAGCAGGC
>DIVC01000038.1:8228-9177 GCA_002423905.1 Idiomarina sp. UBA6142 | reverse complement strand
TGGAGCTGGGCAGGAAGCTTTCGAAAAACCGAAAAGAACATTGGTGTTGACCCCCTACAGATTTCTCAGCAATTGCGCAATCTGTTAGATGACGCCGTTGCATGGCATCGTTACCAAACCTACCCGCCGCGCCAAGCCTTATTGCGGCTTCATCACGGGATCGTGAAAATTCACCCTTTCGCGAATGGCAATGGTCGGTTTGCCCGTATCTATACCGACTGGGTTGCTGATAAACTATATGGCATCGCGCCGATTCAATGGGGTAACGCTGATTTACAGCGTACCTCAGCAATTCGGGGCGCTTACATTGCGGCGCTTAGGGCTGCCGATGGCAACGACTTTTCACCTTTATGTGAGTTATTCGAGGCATGACAAAAGCGCGGTTTGGCGGGATTCAGCGGGTTTACGGCGACCAAGCAGCGGCGGCGTTTGCTGGTGCCCATGTGGCGGTGGTTGGGCTGGGCGGAGTCGGTTCGTGGGCGGTAGAAGCGCTGGCGCGTAGTGGCGTGGGTGGAATCACGCTGATTGACCTCGATGATATCTGCGTGACCAATGTGAACCGCCAGTTACCCGCTATGAGCAGCACTATTGGGCGTTTGAAGACCGAAGTGTTGGCGGAGCGCGTGCGCGATATCAACCCCGACTGTCAGGTGCGAGTGATTGATGACTTTTTGACTGCCGATAATTTGGCGGAGTATTTAGCGGCACCGGTGACTGCGGTGTTTGATGCCATTGACAGTGTGACGGTAAAAGCCGCCACTATTGCTTGGTGCAAGCGGGCGAAAATACCCTTTGTGACCTGCGGCGGCGCGGGTGGGCAGATTGATCCGAGTTTGGTGACCCGTGGCGATTTAGCCAAAGCCACCCAAGACCCGTTGCTGGCCAAAGTACGTTCGTTGCTGCGCCGCGACTATAACTTCAGTAAAAATCCGGCGCGCAATTTTAGCGT
>DIVC01000038.1:7763-8122 GCA_002423905.1 Idiomarina sp. UBA6142 | reverse complement strand
AAAGTGCCTGCCCCTTAAGGAATCTATTTGCCGCGTCACTATTTGCCGATGGGGCGGTAGCCGGCCCAGTCAGGTTCAAATGGTTGTTGCACGCCGTCGCGGGTCAAGTGCACGTGCCAGCCGCCGAGCATATCGACCGCTAAGCAATTGTCGACGTCGTGTAAGTCATCTTTATGCTGTTCCAGCGCGTCGGTGAGCACACGACTCAAACCGATGCGTTTGGCGTCGTCGGCACTGTTGGCCACCACCAGGGTGAAATCGTGGTACTCGGCGATGCGGCCTTTGTAGTAACCACCGACATTGACGAACCATAGCTTCTCTTTTTGCGTGCTGGGCTGTTCACTCAGCTCAATACGCCA
>DIVC01000038.1:2030-7732 GCA_002423905.1 Idiomarina sp. UBA6142 | reverse complement strand
GGCGCATCGCCACCAATGTAAAATAGAAATAACTTCATGGATTGACCTCGTTAGTGCTGACCTTGTTACGGACAGAGGCTTGAATAGCGGCGACTACGGCGCGAAGGCCGTTGCGCCGTGACACGGTTAAATAATCGTCGAGCCCGAGCAGGCTAAAGTGCGCATCCAGTTGGTATGCCGCCACTTGCTCGGCGTTGGCGCCATGCAGGGCTTGCTGAATCAGGGCCAATAAACCTTTCACCAGCCGTGCTTCGCTGTTTATCTGTAATTGCAGTAAGCCGCGCTGCCATTCACAGTGCACCCATACCCGCGCTTCGCAGCCGAACACCTCGTTGCTAGCCAGCTTTTCCGCCTGTTGCTCGGGGCTCAGCTGCTGGGACAGTTGCACCAAAAAGCGCAGGCGCTGCTCGCGATTAAAAAGTGCCTGCCCCTTAAGGGAGAGATCGGATGGTTGGCAGATGCCGTACACAGTCAGGTACTCCAAAAGATAGCGATGAATTGGCAAATATACGCCGGCAAGAGTACCATTTTCACCTGAAAAAATGGTAATCTTGCACCGTTTTGTCATTAAAAAAACAGGAACCCCAACATGAAAGTATTAGTGGCGGTCAAACGCGTCATTGATTACAACGTTAAAGTACGCGTGAAAGCGGACCAAAGCGACGTTGATCTGGCCAATGTAAAAATGGCATTGAATCCATTCTGTGAAATTGCCGTGGAAGAAGCGGTGCGCCTGAAAGAAGCGGGTGTCGCCAGCGAAGTGGTGGTGGTGAGCATTGGCCCGAAAGCGGTGCAAGAGCAACTGCGTACTGCATTAGCCTTAGGCGGCGACCGCGCTATTCACATTGAAACCGATGAACTGCCAGACTCGTTGGCAGTCGCTAAATTACTCAAAGCTGTGGTGGCGAACGAGCAGCCGCAGCTGGTGATCTTGGGCAAGCAAGCCATTGACTCGGACAACAATCAAACCGGGCAAATGCTCGGCGCTTTAACCGGCATGCCGCAAGGTACCTTTGCGTCCAAAGTCGCGGTAGACGGTAATAGTGTGAGTGTGACGCGTGAAGTCGATGGCGGTCTGCAAACCGTGAAGCTGCAATTGCCCGCTATTGTCACCACCGATTTACGCTTAAACGAGCCGCGTTATGCGTCGCTGCCAAACATTATGAAAGCCAAGAAAAAGCCGTTGGATGTTACTACGCCAGCTGATTTAGGCGTCAGCGTTGCTCGGACGGTGAAAGTGCTGAAAGTAGAAGCGCCCGCCGAGCGTAGTGCTGGCGTAAAAGTTGCCAGCGTGGCGGAATTGGTCGACAAATTAAAGAATGAGGCAAAAGTGATATGAGCATTCTCGTTATTGCCGAGCACGATAATAAACAATTGAACGGCGCCACCTTAAAAACCTTGGCGGCAGCGCAACAACTCGGTGGCGATATTCACCTGTTAGTAGCGGGAGCAAGTTGCCAAGCGGTGGCTGATGAGGCCGCGAAAGTGGCTGGGGTGAGCAAAGTCTTACTGGCTGATGATGCTGCCTATGGGCATTTTCTTGCCGAAAACCTCGGTGACTTAGTCGCTGCGGTGGGTAAAAGCTACAGCCATATTTTGGCCGCAGCCACCACCACCGGCAAAAACTTTTTGCCACGGGTGGCGGCACTGTTAGATGTAGCGCAAATTTCTGACATTTTAAGTGTCGAAAGTAGCGATACCTTTAAGCGCCCAATTTATGCCGGTAACGCGATTGCCACGGTGCAATCCAGTGACAGCATCAAAGTAATTACTGTGCGTACCACAGCATTTGATCCAGTCGCGGCAAGCGGCGGCAATGCCAGCGTTGAAGCGGTCAGTGCTGGCGGCGACAGCGGCACTTCAAGTTTTGTTGGCGAAGAGCTGGCGAAATCTGAGCGTCCAGAGCTCACTGCTGCGCGGGTGATCATTTCCGGTGGTCGCGGAATGCAAAACGGCGACAACTTCCAGTTACTGGAAAAAGTCGCGGATAAATTAGGCGCGGCCATTGGTGCCTCGCGCGCTGCGGTCGATGCTGGTTTTGTGCCAAACGATTACCAAGTCGGTCAAACGGGTAAAATTGTCGCGCCAGAATTGTACATCGCGGTAGGTATTAGTGGTGCTATTCAGCATTTGGCCGGGATGAAAGACTCGAAAGTGATCGTCGCCATCAATAAAGATGAAGACGCGCCAATCTTTCAAATCGCCGATTATGGCTTGGTGGCGGATTTGTTTACCGTGCTGCCAGAACTTGAGCAAGCGCTGTAATCACACGCGCTCGATAACAACGCCGCTAACTGCGGCGTTTTTTATGCGCGCTCGCTATATAAGCTGCAGGATTAAAAGGTACTGCCCATGTGTCGGCAACGTCCAGCTACCACAACGTATGAATATGCGGGTACTGCTGTAACTTGCTATCAGCAGTCACCAGCGGCGCATTAAGTTGTCGCGCCAAGGCCACGATGATGCGGTCGGCGGGATCGTTAGGAAAGGGTTCGGGCAATTGGCTAGAGGCAACCGCCACCTGATGATCAACCGCAATAAAGCGCACACCTTCAATACGCGCCACAGTGTCTAGCCAGTCGTCGACCGCCATGGTTAAAGCCAAGCGACCGTGCGCCACCAACATCGCAACTTCCCAGGCACTGATGCTAGAAATGGTGGGCTGACCATGATCGGTGACCACCAGTGGCTCGCCAGAATTCTCGACGTGGCGCAAATATTCCAGCGCTTTGGCTTTAAATTCAGTTTTGTTCACCCGCATAACAGCTCCTAAAAAGACGCATAGCATCAGTGTAGCGATAAGATGACTAGGTCAACTAGTCATAAATTAAGCACCCATTGACATGAAATGAAACAACCTAACGCAACGTTTTTTTCACCAGCTCTTGCATATTTCTAACTCATCGGACATGATTGAGTGCATAACAACCTCCGGGATTAGGTGGCTACCATGAAAAGAAGAACAACTATGCATAAAAAACTACCCTTAGCATCAGCCATTGCGCTGGTTATTGCTGGCACCACAGGGGCTCAGGCCGCTGAATTTGATGTTGGTGCTTTTAAGATTAAATTTGACTCGGTCATTTCCTATGGCGCGGCGTGGCGGATGGAAGATCAAGATCTTCGCATCATCCATCCAGGTAATCGTGCCGGTGGTATGGGCCAATCAGGTGTTGCCGACGATGGTAACTTGAACTTTGACAAGGGTGACATGATCTCCTCGGTCATTAAAGGTGTGCACGACCTGAGCATTGATGCAGGTGACTACGGCGCCTTTGTTCGCTTCAAGTATTGGTACGACGACGTCATTAAGAACGAAAACGTTCGCCATGGCCATACCGCCACGAACTACACACCGAACGTTAAATTAAATAACGATGGTTTAGACGATTTCTCAACCGGTTCAGGTTTTGAATTGCTCGACGCGTTCGTATACGCCTACTTTGATTTAGGCGAAATGCCAGTCAACGTGCGGTTAGGCCGTCAAGTGTTAAGCTGGGGTGAATCAACCTTCATCTTTAACGGTATCAACGCCATTAACCCAGTCGACGTGAACGCGGTTCGTCGGCCTGGGGTAGAAATTAAAGAAGCCTTATTGCCAGTGGGTATGTTGAGCTTTAACATCGGTTTGAGCGACAACACCTCCGTGGATGCCTTCTATCAATACGAGTGGGACGCCTACAAACTAGATGGTTGCGGTACCTTCTTCTCAACCGTTGATATTCTTGGTGGCCCAGGCTGTAACAAAGTAACTCTGAACCCGGCTCTAGGCCCAGGTGTGATATTGAGCGATGCGCAATCAGTGCAGTTCGGTACCTACCTTGATCGTCGTCCAGACGTTGAACCAGACGATGGCGGCCAGTACGGTTTTGCGTTGCGTCATTACTCCAATGACTTACGTACCGAATTTGGCTTGTTCTATATGAACATCCATACCCAAACACCACTCATTTCGGCTTATAACTGGCAGTTGCAACCAACCCCAGCGTTTGGTCACCCAGATGGTATTCCAATTGCCGGTCCTGACTATGTGTTGGAATATCCAGAAGACCAGAAAATTATGGGTGTGAGCTTTGCTACCAACGTTGGCTTATGGTCAGTCGGTGGCGAATATAGCTTCCGTCCAGAAATGCCGGTGCAGATCAACACCACGGAAATCTTGACCGCAGGCTTACGTGCTGGCGTGCCGAGCACCGTGTCACAATATATTCTGCGCAACCAACAGGGCCAAATCACCAACTTAGGTGCGTTGATCAGCGGTTACGATGAGCACGACGTGAGCCAGTTCCAGTTAACCGGTATTCGCTTTGTTGATAACGTATTCGGCGCTAGCCGCTTAACCTTCATCGGTGAAGTCGCACTCAGCAAAGTACACTCGTTGCCTGGTATCCAGACCCAGCGTTATGGTCGTAACCCGGTCTATGGTAAGTGTTTAACTGTAGCTGATTACGCCCAACTGGGTGTTACGGTACCGGCTGATGTGAACTGTGATGGCTTTGTGACGTCAAGTTCATGGGGTTACCGTACCCGTACGCAACTGGAGTACAACAACGTGGTGGCTGGCTGGAACGTTATCCCAGCATTAACCTTCAACCANNTCAGTAGAAGGTAACTTGCAGAACCGTTACAAAGTGGGTGTTAGCTATAACATTGCTTCGGGCGGCAAGTATGACCCTGCGGTTGACCGTGATTTCGCCGCAATTAGCTTTAGCTACTCGTTCTAAGCATCCGTTAATCGCGATTCACAGAAGTTTGGTCGTAAATACTAGAAACCCGCCTCGTGCGGGTTTCTTTTTTCGGCTAGTCTGCATCTTATCTTTTTACCTGTTAGCATTGTTGGAGCTTTTGATGAAACCTGCACGCCTACTGATTGCTTTTGCCTGGCTGGTGAGTGCCAATGCACTAGCCAACGCGGCAACTGTCAACGCCGATACATTCACTTATCATGATATTTTTGCGCTCGAATTCGCCAGCAGCCCAGCTCCGCACCCCACTGAAAACTATGCGGTATTTGTGCGCAACTACATGGACATTATGGCCGATCGCCGCTACGGCAACTTATGGCGGGTTGATTACAATGGTGAGTTGCGACCGTTAACCGGTGGCGAGCATCAGGATCATTCGCCGAGCTGGTCACCCGATGGTAAGCGTTTAGCCTTTGTGTCCAACCGCAGTGGTAGCCAGCAAATTCACATCTATTGGACCGACACCCGCGAGCACGGGCAAATCACGCGCCTCACTAGCTCGCCGTCTAATCTGAGCTGGTCACCTGATGGCAGCATGATTGCCTTTACCATGTTCACCCCAGCCCCACAAAAAGCGCCGGTAACCTTACCTGCAGCGCCGCGTGGTGCCAAATGGGCAGATGCGCCCAAGTACATTGATAAAGCCCAATACCGTGCCGATGGTGTTGGTTATTTGCCCGATGGTTATACCCAAATTTATGTCATGCCAGCCGCCGGCGGTACGCCACGGCAACTCACCGATGGCGATAATCGCATCAGTGGTGGCGTCAGCTGGAGTGCTGATGGTAAACAGCTGTATTTCTCGGCTAACCGTCATGCCGATGCCTTTGAAAACCCGATTAATAGCGAAGTGTATCGGTTAACCATCAGTGACCGTAGCATCGAGCAAATCACCGATCGCTTTGGCCCTGACCATAGCCCTCAAGTCAGCCCTGATGGCAAGCGCTTGGCCTGGCT
>DIVC01000038.1:0-1911 GCA_002423905.1 Idiomarina sp. UBA6142 | reverse complement strand
TGAATGGCCAGCGTATGGTTATCACTGAGCGGATGGGGGGGATGAGTTATTCACGCCCCTATAGCGGGGGTGATTATGCGGTTAATGACAATGGTGCAGTGTTATTTACCATGTCTCACCCCCAGCGTCCGGCTGATTTGGCCATATCGCGCGGTGGCAATGAGCGCGTTCTGACTGATTTAAATAGCGATCTGTTGGCACACAAAAAACTCGCTCACATTGAGGAGATTTGGTACACCTCAAGCCATGACGACAAGAAAATTCAAGGGTGGATTGCCTACCCGCCAGACTTTGATGCCAGCAAAAAGTATCCGCTTATCTTAGAAATTCATGGTGGCCCACACACTGCCTATGCCGGTTCCTTTGCTGCTGAGATCCAACTGATGGCAGCTGCCGGTTATGTGGTGCTCTATACCAATCCGCGCGGCAGCACCAGTTACGGTGAGGCGTTTGCCCAAGAGATCCATCATAACTACCCCAGCCATGATCATACCGATTTAATGGATGGCGTGGATGCACTGATTGCCAAGGGCTTTATTGACCCGGCGCGCTTGTTTATTACCGGTGGCAGTGGCGGCGGCGTGCTGACCGCTTGGGCGATTGGCCATACCGACCGTTTTGCCGCCGCAGTAGTAGCGAAACCGGTGATCAACTGGTATAGCTTTGTGCTGACCGCTGATGTCTATAGCTATTTCGCCCGCTATTGGTTCCCAGGTATGCCGTGGGATAACCTCGAGCACTACATGAAGTTTTCCCCCATTAGTTATGTCGGCAAGGTGACAACGCCAACCATGTTGCTGACTGGTGAGGCCGATTACCGCACGCCTATTTCAGAATCTGAGCAATATTATCAGGCGCTGAAATTGCAGGGCGTGGAGAGTGCCATGGTACGCGTACCTGATGCCCCGCATGGTATTTATTCACGGCCATCGAACTTGATTGGCAAAGTTGCCTATATTTTGCATTGGTTCGACCGCTATAATACCAACAGCGAGTGATTCATAGCGGAGGCGGCGGCGTGAAAAAATTGAATATAGCCATAGTGGGAGCCGGCTGGTACGGCTGCCACTTGGCTTTGAGCCTCCTGCAGGCGGGCCATGAGGTGACCTTGTTTGAGGCCACCGATAGCACTATTTCAGGGGCCTCACGCAAGAATCAGAACCGCCTCCATTTGGGCTTTCACTATCCGCGTAACTATCCAACCCGCGAGCAATCGCGCGATGGCTTTGAGTGGTTTCAAGAGCATTACAGCCATTTAGTCGAAACTATCGACAACAATTTGTACGCTATTGCCAGCCAAAGTAGCTATATTGATTTCCCCACCTATTTACAGATTTTAACTGCCTCCGAATTACCCTTTAGCGTGCAGCAACAGGCGCCAGTAGCCTTGCAAAATATTGAAGGCTTGATTCGGGTAGGAGAAAAGCTGGTGCGCAACGATCTGGCCAGCCGTTATTTTAATCGGGTGCTGGCGGCGGTGTTGCAATTGAATACCCGCATTGATTTGGCCGACCCTGCGGTGTACGCACAAATGACCGCTGACTATGACTATGTGCTCGATTGCAGTTGGGGCACGGCGCGCAAAATTAGCGGTTTTGAGACCTTCTATGAGCCCTGTATCTACTTCTATTATCGCTGTTTGTTGGCCGAGCCCTTTGCTTTAACCATCATGGATGGCCAGTTCTTCTCGCTCTACCCGTACGTGGATGATATCTTCACCTTAACCTCGGTGGCGCATACCCCAATTGGTCGGGCCGACAGCATGGCGGCGGTGGCAGCGTTATTTGCCAGCGCCCAGCAGGCTGATTTTGTTGCTGCCAAACGGGCTGCGTTTGAGCGCGAAGTTGCGCATTTTTACCCCGACTTTTTGCAGCACTTTAGCTTTCATGCTTGTGAGTACAGTTTAAAAAC
>DIVC01000016.1:4820-5246 GCA_002423905.1 Idiomarina sp. UBA6142 | reverse complement strand
GGCAAAAATCCGCGGATATTGCAATCGGGTAGAACCTCACAAGCGACTTATGTGGACATGTGGAATACCCTGACTGAGGGCAAGACCTGGAGCGGCGAGTTGTATAATCGGCGCAAGGACGGCACTGAATATCGCGAATGGGCTACTATCACGCCGCTGCGAAATGACCAAGGCGAGGTGGTGAATTATCTTGCCAGTAAACAGAATATTACCGACCGACGCGCTGCCGAAGATGAAGTGCATCGCTTGGCATTCTATGACGTGCTCACCGGTTTACCGAACCGCACCAACTGCCTCAGTTTACTCAGTACTATGCTCAACGAGCGCGAGCCGAAGAAGCTGGGGGTTGTCGCTCTCATCGACGTGGACGGACTGCAGCGCATTAACGATGTCCGTGGGTTTGAGTTCGGTGACGGCATATTGAAA
>DIVC01000016.1:0-4781 GCA_002423905.1 Idiomarina sp. UBA6142 | reverse complement strand
TAACACAGCCTATGTTAATTAACAATGAGGTTGCCAATGTAACCGCTAGTGCTGGAATGGTGGTGTACCCAGAGTACGGTGATAATGCCGATGCTATTATTCGTCATGCCGAAACTGCCGTGCACAATGCCAAAGATGCTGGTGGCAATCAAACCTCGGTGTACAGCCCTGCCTATAGTTACGCGTTAGAGCAACGGTTTGAAATCGAGCATGACTTACGTATTGCATTAGAACAAAAACAATTCGAGTTATATCTCCAACCACAAGTCAGATCCGACGGCACGGTGGTTGGTGCTGAAGTGTTGTTACGCTGGCAACATTCGCTGAAGGGCTACATTTCGCCGGGCGTGTTTATTCCTATCGCCGAGCAAAGTGATTTGATTGTAGATGTCGGCAAGTGGGTGCTGCATGAAGCATTAAAGTTACTTCACGAATTGCCAGCACCATTAACCTTGGCAATTAACATTAGCCCACGGCAGTTCCGGAAGTTTGATTTTGTCTACGTTGTGGAGCGCGAGTTACTGCGTAGCAAAGTCGATGCTTCACGACTCATAATTGAAGTAACTGAAAATTTGTTGGTTGATGATATTTCGGACATCATCGCCAAAATGCAGGAATTGAAAAAATCGGGGGTGCAATTTTCAATCGATGACTTTGGTACCGGTTATTCATCGTTGGCCTATTTGAACCAATTACCGCTTGATGAACTGAAGATCGATCAGAGTTTTATTCAAAGCATTGGTGACCCCAACAAAGAAAAACTGGTTGAGACCATTTTATCGGTGACGCAGCACATGAATTTGCGGGTAGTCGCTGAAGGCGTCGAAACCCAGCAACAAGTTGAATATTTAGCAGGGCATATGCGTGAAGTTATTTGCCAAGGCTACTGGTTTGGCAAGCCGGCACCAGCTCAAGAATGGCTGGCGCGCTGGCAAAAATAACAGCTTAAGCACTGTACCCATGGTCGGTAGCGACTTTATCGAAGTATTCTAATACCTGTTTGGCATAGGCCCGTTTAGCGACATAATCACCGGCAAAGAAATTCTTCTTAAAGCCATAAGCCACCATATCTTTGAGGCGTTTCAACGGCACCTCAACGGCACTCAAGGCCAGCTCGTATTCACGCGTAACCGTAGTGCGCGATACCAATCGATTATCGGTACAAATCACTGTGGCTAAGCGATTGTTGTACATGTGCTTAAAGTTGTGGTTGCTCACATCACCAATACTCGGATTGGTCTGTAAGTTACTGGTGATACATACCTCAATGGCAATGCGGCGATCGGCAATAAAGGATGCTAACTTGCGGGCGTAATCGGCTTTGTCGGTAATAGCGGGGTCTTGAATCATCTCTGGTGAGAATAATGAATAACCGTGCCCGAGGCGGTCGGCGTAGCATAGGGTTAAGGCTTCAAAAATACTTTCAGCGCCATAAGCTTCGCCGGCATGCACGGTTTTCAGTAGAAAGTTCTGATGGGCATATTCATACACTTCTTTAAAATTGTGCGCCGGATAGCCCATTTCTTGCCCAGCGATATCCAGCCCGACAATTGGCAGACCTTCCTCATCACGCAAACGTACGCTGGCACGCACCATTTCCATGGCAGCAATGCGAATGACTTGCTTCGGCTCATGGTCACCAAGCATTTTAAATAGCTCGGTATAATAAGGTGAGAAGCCCTTATTGCCGAACATGCGCATGGCACAATTAATGATACCGTAGGCGAATGGTGGCTTACCGCCGCTGCGCACGGCAGCGCTGTTATTGTATTCATGCTGTGCCCGCTTCAGGCCATTGTTGGTAGTGTGCATCACCCGATCAAAGGTAATGCCGCGGGCGAGATCCATCATTAGCTGCGGAGCAAAGCGCACTTCAATATAATTCACCCCTTCAGCAATGTTATCTTGCGCCAGTTCATAGGCCGCTTGCTCAAGATTTTCCATGTCGCGGAGCACCGCGCAGGTGTACTGAAAGCCATGCAAATACTCACCGAGGTTTTGGTAGCTATCTTTGAAAACCAACTCGAACAACCCCTCTTCACTGTACGAGGGCAATTCCACCTTGCTGCGCTTGGCCATATCAATTAAGCCGCTAGGGCGTAGGCTACCATCTAAATGTAAATGCAAATCGGCTTTAGGAATAGCGCGAAGAAATTCGCTGGAATAACGCGGTGCGGTCATGAAGGGCTCCTGATGAATTCAATGAATTCGAGTTATTGTAGCAAAGCCAACACATAAATTCTGCTTTGCATTCACACTATAAACTGGTTATAAATCAGAAACGTTTTCTGACCGACACATCGATCACTATGGCCTCGTTATATTTTACCTATTCGGCAATGAATGCCGGCAAAAGTACCGCGTTGTTGCAAGTCGCCTACAATTATGAAGAGCGCGATCAACAGGTGCTATTACTCACCCCGGCGATTGATGATCGCGCCGGTCATGGCACCATTGCTTCGCGCCTCGGCATTGACCGTAAAGCCTTGGCATTTAGTACTAGTACCGATTTAACCGCGCTGATTGAAGCGCGCCATAGCAAGCAGTGTATCGATTGTGTGCTGCTTGACGAAGCGCAGTTCCTCACCGAACAACAAGTATGGCAACTCACTGATATTGTTGACCGCGTTGGCATTCCGGTGATGTGCTATGGCATTCGTACCGATGCTTTTGGCAACCCATTTCCGGGCAGTAAAGTATTGCTCGGTGTCGCTGATAAACTGGCTGAAATGAAGACCATTTGCTATTGCGGTCGCAAAGCCACCATGAATTTGCGTATTGATGCCAGCGGCAATGCCGTCACTGCAGGTGACCAAATTGCTATTGGCGGCAACGATCGCTATATCTCCTGCTGTCGCAAACATTGGAAAGAAAAACTGGGTCGCTAAGGTGAATGCGCACTCATGGAGCTTAATAGCGGGTAAAAAATAATGGTCGTAATCGCCGCCGAGAGGCAAAAATAGGTATATTATTAAGCCTAATTCGTTGTTCGTCTGCAAGAGGCCGCTGTGTTATGACCATTCTGACTATTCCAATGCCCGATGATTTGCATTTACACTTTCGCGACGGCGATTTGTTAGCAGATACTGTCCCAGCTACCGCAGCAGTATTTCAGCGGGCCGTGGTGATGCCTAATCTGGTGCCACCGGTTACCCATATTGAACATGCCGAAGCCTATCGAGAGCGTATTTTGCAGCATGCGCCCGCAGGCTTTGAGCCGCTGATGACATTGTATTTAACGCAGAGTACCTCGGTGGCAACTGTGCGTGCAGCGGCAGCGCACCCGCACATTATTGGTTTCAAGCTATACCCATCAGGTGCCACCACCAATTCCGATGCCGGCGTAACCGACATTGAAGGGCTGGATCCATTGTTTGCGGTTATGGCCGAAACCCAACTCCCGCTGCTCGTGCATGGCGAAGTCACGAGTGCTGATATTGATATTTTCGATCGTGAAAAAGTGTTTATTGACCGCCATTTGCGGCCGCTATTACAGCGGCACCCCAGATTAAAGCTGGTGTTAGAGCACATTACCACCGCCGATGCGGTAGATTTTGTGTTAGAACAGGGTGACAACGTCGCGGCGACCATTACGCCACAACATTTGTTGATGAATCGTAATGATTTGCTGGTTGGAGGGGTGCGACCCCATAACTATTGTTTACCTATCTTAAAACGTCGAGATCATCAATTAGCCCTGCGCAAGGCCGCCGTCAGTGGTAGCAAGAAGTTTTTCTTGGGCACCGACTCAGCACCCCATGCGCAGTCAAAAAAAGAGTCCGCTTGCGGTTGTGCGGGCTGCTATTCGGCGCCGGCAGCGCTCCCGTTGTATGCTGAATTTTTTGAGCAAATGCAAGCGCTTGACAAGTTAGCTGATTTTTCTAGCGGCTTTGGCGCAGATTTTTATGGCTTATCTCGTAACCAACGTAATATTACTTTAATTAGGCAAACGTGGCAGGTGCCGGACCTCGTTAGCACGGCTGTAGGGCCGATGGTACCGTACTGGGCTGGCGGCGAATTGCACTGGCAGATTAGATAACCAAATTTTTACATTTGCACTGATAATTTATCAGCAGAATTTACCGTTCAAACCGATAGCATCAAATAGTTGTTAGAGGCATACTAGATCTATTATAAAAAGTATACAGATTCAGGGGCGACATCGTGTTTAGTGTTTTACGCAAACGCCAGCACAGTGAGATATTGCTGACCATCGCGTTGCATAGCGATTCAGTGGGTTTGGCTGTGTCGAAACGTAACAATGATGTGATCGAATTCATTGCGTCTGATTCACAGCCGGTCACGGCGAAGAATTACCCCGAAGCTATCCAACAAATAATCAACAAATATTCACGATTTAGTAAAGGCAATCCTGCCCTGGTGGTTGTTTTAGGTGCGTCGTTGTACCAGAGCGTTACCCTTGAGCGCCCTAAACTTCCTGCTGAAGAAATTGCCGCCGGATTGCGTTATAGCGTACGTGATTTGGTCAATTTGGCACCCAATGACATCGTTGCTGATTATTATGATCTCCCTGTGCAGTTGCCGGGCCAAGATAAAATTGTCGCGGTGATTGCCGACCGACAATTGCTCGTACCGGTGTTAGAAAGCGTGCATAAAATCACCAATAATCTGTTGGCGGTAACCGCCGAAGAGCAGGCCGTGTCGCAACTTTTTAATACTCAATCTGACCCAGCTGTGGTGGTCTATCAAGCCCCAGCACAAGCAGCGCTGATGCAGGTCTATCGAGAAGGTATTTTGCAGGTCAACCGGTCAGTACGAAC
>DIVC01000072.1:80174-81313 GCA_002423905.1 Idiomarina sp. UBA6142 | reverse complement strand
AAGCGGTGATGCAGGCCTTTAAAGGCCATGAACTGGATTTGCTGGTTGCCACCACGGTGATTGAAGTCGGCGTGGATGTGCCGAATGCCAGCTTGATGATTATTGAAAACCCCGAGCGTTTGGGCCTCGCGCAGTTGCATCAGTTGCGCGGTCGGGTGGGTCGGGGCGCTGTGGCCAGTCATTGTGTGCTGCTGTATCACGCGCCGTTGTCAAAAAATGCCAGTCAGCGTTTGGCGGTGCTGCGCGACAGCAACGATGGTTTTGTCATTGCCCAGCGCGACCTAGAACTGCGCGGCCCGGGCGAGTTATTAGGGCAAAAACAAACCGGTTTAACCGAAATGAAAGTGGCCGATATTATCAAGCACAGCCATTTATTGGTGCAGGTTCAGCAGTTGGCCCAGCAAATTTGGCAGCAGTATCCGACCACCGCAGATGCATTGATCGAGCGCTGGTTACCGCGCCGTGATCACTACGCCCAAGCATGATTTCGTAGTACACTAGCGGGCATATCAGGGCATCGAAACGCCGCCCACCCGTGCACATATAGGCAACAACATGAACGACAAACAGCAAGACACTATCGATTTTGGCTATCAGCAAGTCGCAAAAGCAGACAAGCAGAAATTGGTCGCCAATGTGTTCCAGTCGGTGGCGCAAAAATATGATGTGATGAACGACCTGATGTCGTTTGGTATTCACCGTTTGTGGAAGCGTTACACCATTGATTGCAGTGGCGTGCGTAGCGGTATGCGGGTGCTGGATATTGCCGGTGGCACCGGTGACCTGACGGAGCAGTTCTCACGCCGAGTGGGGCCGACGGGCGAAGTGGTACTCGCCGACATCAACGATGCCATGCTGGCGGTTGGGCGCGATAAACTGCGTAATCGCGGTATTGTCGGCAACGTGCGCTACGTGCAGGCCAACGCCGAAGAGCTGCCATTCGCTGACGACAGTTTCGACATTATTACCATTGCCTTTGGCTTGCGTAATGTCACCGACAAGCAAAAAGCGCTGGAGTCGATGTTTCGTGTATTGAAGCCAGGCGGTCGGTTGCTAGTTTTGGAGTTTTCTAAGCCGCAGCCACCGTTATTGTCGCAAGCCTACGATTTTTATTCGTTTAATGTGTTACCGAAAATGGG
>DIVC01000072.1:48183-80057 GCA_002423905.1 Idiomarina sp. UBA6142 | reverse complement strand
TGGCGGGTAAGCGGCTGCGGGTGACACTCGATGATTTTGCCAAGGCATTGACAGTCACCGTTGGTGAACGCGGGCTGTGGTTGAGTTGGTTCGACAGCGAGCCGGTCGAGTGCGCTATTCGTACCCGTCTAGCGGTGTTACCGGAGCTGCGTGAAACGGCTAATATCACGCGCTTGATCAAAGCGGATTTATTGGATATTGAGGGTGATCCGATGCTAGCACAGGCGCTCAGCAAATTATTTGCCGAGCTAGATATCGATTGGCCTGAGCAACTCTCGCAGCGCCTTGGCGATGTCCCAGCGCAGCTGATCGTGCAGGCTTGGCAACGCAGTCAACAATGGCTGCAGCAACAAACACAAGACCAGCGGCAATGGCTGCGTGATGCGCTGATTGAAGAACAACAACTACTACCCAGTGCAGCAGAGTTTTCGTTATTTCGTACCGATGTGCAGGCTTTGCGGGCACGCATTGACCGGCTTGAGCGACAGTTATCAGGGTGGACGAGCTAATGCGGTTAGGGCGTTTGTATACCATCACTAAGACCTTTCTCAACTATGGTTTAGACCAGCTGGTGCCGGCTAAGTGGTTACCCTGGTCGGTCCGTATTGGTCGCTATGGGTTATTTTGGTTGCCAAACAAGCATACCGATAAAGCTGCGGGCGAGCGGTTACGGCTGGCGTTGGAATCATTGGGCCCAGTGTGGATTAAATTTGGGCAAATGTTATCCACACGACGTGATTTATTGCCCGCTGATATCGCTAATGAATTGGCTAAGCTACAAGACCGCGTCAAACCATTCCCGGGCGCCCAAGCGCAAGCCTTGATCGAGCAGGCGCTGGAGATCCAGTCCATCGATGAGCTGTTTAGTGACTTTGACCAAACGCCGCTAGCGTCTGCGTCGATAGCGCAAGTGCATACCGCACGATTGCGTCACGGTGATGATGCCGGTCAAGACATTGTCATTAAGGTGATTCGGCCCGATATTCGCAAAGCCATTGATGCCGATCTGGAGTTGATGGAGACCTTAGCGCAAGTGCTGGCGAAACATTTGCCTGATGGCCGCCGCTTAAAACCGCGTGAAGTGGTGAAAGAATATCGTAAGACCTTGTTGGATGAATTGGACTTGTTGCGTGAAGCGGCAAACGCTATGCAGTTGAAACGTAACTTTGACAATTCACCGCTATTGTATATTCCGAAAGTCTACACCGAGTATGGGCGTTTATCGGTGATGGTGATGGAGCGCATCGACGGCATCCCAGTCAGTGATGTGGCGGCGTTGCATGCCCTCAATGTCAATATGGAGAAGCTTGCTGAGCGTGGTGTTGAAGTGTTCTTCACCCAAGTATTTCGTGACAGTTTCTTCCATGCTGATATGCACCCAGGCAATATTTTTGTGTCGCGCCACAATCCCCAGGATCCGTCCTATCTGGGTATCGATTTCGGTATTGTTGGTACCTTAAATCGAGAAGATAAACGCTATCTGGCGGAAAATTTCCTCGCATTTTTTAATCGGGATTACCGTAAAGTGGCGGAACTGCACGTTGATTCAGGCTGGGTACCCGCGCACATTAATATTGAAGAATTTGAGTCAGCCATTCGTACTGTGTGCGAACCTATTTTTAATAAGCCACTGGCCGAAATATCGTTTGGTCATGTGCTGGTCAACCTATTTAACACCGCGCGCCGCTTTGAGATGGAAGTACAGCCACAGTTAGTGCTGTTGCAGAAAACGTTGCTGTATGTGGAAGGCTTGGGGCGCACGCTGTATCCGCAGCTCGATTTATGGAAAACCGCTAAACCGTTCCTCGAGCGCTGGATGCAAGAGCAGCTCGGCTGGCGCGCCGTGCTGCGCTCGGTGAAAGAAAATGCGCCTTATTGGGCGGAAAAGCTGCCAGAAATGCCCACCTTGCTTTATGATTATCTGCATGGGCAAAAGCAGTTAGCGACGTTTCAACGCGAGGCCATGCAACAACTCCTGGCGCAACAGCAGCAATTGAAACTGCGTGTGGTATACAGTATTGGTGCGGCAGCTTTCATCATCAGTGCCACTTTATTATGGAACGCAGCGCAACCTTTGTGGTTGGTCGCGAGTGCCGCAGTAGGGGCACTATTATGCGTTTTTTTGAGTAACAAACGGGGATAACTATGTCGATTGGACCATTACAAATTCTCTTAGTTTTGCTGATTGTGGTGCTGTTATTTGGTACCAAACGGCTGCGCGGTATGGGCTCTGACTTAGGCGCTGCCATTAAAGGCTTCAAGAAGTCTGTGAATGACGATGACAGTGATAAGCCTAAGGATAACTAAACGCGATGTTTGATATCGGCTTTTGGGAGCTGTTATTGGTAGCCATTATCGGCTTGCTGGTATTGGGTCCAGAGCGACTTCCCAGTGCCCTGCGCTCGCTGCAGCGGGGTATGCAAGGGCTGAAAAATTATGGCACTAAAGTACAAGCCGAATTGCATCATGAGTTGCGCATCAAAGAGCTTCATGAACACTTAGCGAAGGCCGAACAGCTGAATATGGATCAGCTGCCGGTGGAACTGCAGCGCTCCATGGTTGAATTAAAGGCAGCTGCAGCAGCGGTGCAGCGTCCTTATGCCAAGCCGACCCCAGCTGCTGACGACAGTCAACCCTCATGAGCCAAAGTTCATTGCTCGACCATTTATTGGAGCTCCGCCGGCGTATTTTACGCAGCGTGCTGGCAGTCGGACTGGTATTTGTGCTGACCGCGTGGTTTGCCGATGAGCTCTACCAATATGTTGCGGAACCCCTGCTAGCCAGTTTGCCAGCTGGAGGCAGCTTAATTGCGACGGATGTTGCAACACCCTTTTTAACCCCATTTAAACTCGCCTTAGCCGCTGCGGTAGTATTGGCAGTGCCTTATTTACTGTGGCAATTGTGGGGCTTTTTAGCGCCAGGCTTATATCGTCATGAGCGCCGCTTAGTGGTTCCGCTGTTGGTTTCTAGCACGTTGCTATTTTATGTGGGCATTGGCTTTGCATATTTTTTGGTGTTACCGGTAGCGCTGGCCTTTTTAACCGGCACTGCTCCGATTGGCGTAACCATTGCCACTGATATTGCCAGTTATCTTGATTTTGTGCTGACCATGTTTATGGCTTTTGGTATTGCTTTTGAAACCCCGGTAGCGATAATTTTATTATGTTGGAGTGGCGTTACCAGCGTCGAGGGATTGCGTCAAAAGCGTGCTTATGTGATAGTCGGTGCATTCGTGGTTGGCATGATTTTAACTCCACCAGATGTGCTCTCGCAGATACTTTTGGCTATTCCGATGTGGCTGTTGTTTGAACTTGGACTAGTGATTGCTGGTCTATACCAAAAGCCGTCGAATAGAGCACCGTCAACTCGTTAATAACAGGAAGCAACCATGGCAAATCGTGTAATGATCAGCAGTGTGATATGTGGTACTGCGATCGCCGCGCTTATCAGCGTTAATGTGCAAGCACAGAGCGTTACCGACGCACAGTTGGCAGCTTGTGCAACAATTGAGAATCCGTTGCAACGTTTGGTATGTTTTGATCAATTAACTGCGGGCGAGAAGCCAACAGTCGCCCAGCGAAAAGCCAATCCGGAAGATCGCTTTGGTCGTGAGCATAAAGAGGTTACCCAAGGCGCGCCTGACAAAATTTTTGTCGATATCGTCGCCAAGAGTAAAGATGTTTACGGTTTTTGGGTGATTGAACTGAGTAATGGTCAGCGTTGGCGGCAAACTGAAGCGGGAACCTACCAATTGCCAGACGGTGCGGATTACTACATTGAACGCGGCGTGCTCGACAGTTTCTTTTTGGGTCGTAAAGATATTAATCGTCGGATTCGTGTGCAACGCATCGACGAGTAGGTTGTTCCTATGCAATGGTTTGAAGGTGGGGTTAATCTCACCAATGAGCGCTTTAGTGCGTGTATTACCGAAATCATTGGCAAAGCTGAACAAGCAGGCGTAGAGCGATTGGTGGTGATAGCCACTGATCTTGAGCACAGCGCTGCCGCGCTCACCTTGTGTGAGCGCTTTCCGCATCAACTACAAACCACGATTGGTATTCATCCTCACAACGCCAGTGCGGCGCCAGAAAATTTTATTGCGCAATTGCGGCAGTTAAGTACCCACCCTAGTGTTTGCGCAATTGGTGAATGTGGTCTTGATTTTAACCGCAACTTTTCGACCCCAGCCGATCAAATCAGAGTGTTTGAAGCGCAATTACAATTAGCGATTGAGCTGCAATTGCCGGTGTATTTGCATGAGCGTGATGCCCTCACCACTCAGATCCAGCTGTTACAGCGTTACGGGCCACAAATACCGCGTTTATTTAGCCATTGTTTTACCGGCGGACCCACTGAATTGGCAGCATACCAAGCGTTGGATTGCTATATTGGTGTAACCGGCTGGGTGTGTGACGAGCGCCGCAGTGAGGCACTGCGTGCGGCAATTCCGTTGATTGCCGATGATCGTTTGATTTTAGAAACAGATGCGCCATACTTAGTGCCACGAACCTTGCGCCCGCGACCGCGTTTCAATGAACCTTGCTATCTTCCCGTAATCGCTGATCAAGTGGCACAATTACGCAACCAATCACTGCAACAGCTTGCTGATCTGACTTGGCGTAACGCCACTCGTTTATTTACTCAGCCGGTTGCCAATGCAGATAGCAGCAAGGACAGCGATGACCCACTATCTGGCTAAACTCTGGTTGATACTGCTGCTACTCGGGGGCCTCAGTGTAGCGACACCAAGTTTAGCTCAAACGCCACAACCGAAATTACAGTATCTGGTTGATGCTGAGCAGCAGTTGACTCTTGAGCGCGTGTTAGAATACCCAGCATCAGCTTGGCAAGTGGTCGAGAATGATGAAGCGTCATTTGGCTACACCACCGATACCTATTGGTTTATCAGTCATATTGATGAAGCTGCCTTCGACCGAATTGTCCATATTGGGTATCCGCTACTCGATTCAGTACAGGTCTATTTTGTCCGTGATGGTGAGCTGCTGGGGCAATACCATGTGGGTGATCAGCAGCCTTATAAAGCACGCCCTATTGACCATAAAAACTTTGTCTTCGAACTGCCCGATCGTGGTGCTGTGACCTTAGTAATGCGCATTCAGACCGAGAGTTCTATGCGTTTTTCTTTTTCCGTGTGGAAGCCTGTTGAGTTTCATCAACAGCAACAGTACATAGCCGGCTCGACAGCGGTTTATTTTGGTCTACTGCTGTGCATGATGGTGTATAACTTCTTTAGTTTTGGTGTAACCCGTGATGTATCGTTTCTTAATTATGCCGCTTATATTTTCAGTATAGGACTGTTGTTAGCGGGCTTAGATGGCACTGGATATCAGTATTTGTGGCCTGAATGGCCATGGCTGCAGGACCGAATTGTTACCATGATCGGTAGCTTGGTGTTCATTTTTGCTAGCCAAGTAGCGGCGCAGGTCTTAATGACCAAGCAGCGCGGGCCTAATTTGCATCGGGCGTTGCGACTATCACAGGTCGTGTACAGTATTATTTTTATAGCGAGCCTGATATTCGCCTATTCGACCATCATTCCCTATGTTTTGATAGCAGCGGTTTTGGGCTGCACACAGTTGATGATCACAGGAATTGTTTTGTGGCGTCGAGGTTTAAATTATGCCCGCATATACACCTTAGCGCTTGGTTGTTTGCTGTTTGCCATTTCGTGTAACGCGCTTGGCTACCTCGGCTGGTTCGATTCAATTTTCATTCAGCGCTACGCAATTATGTTGGCTTCAGCGCTGGAAATTATGTTGCTGTCGCTGGTGCTAGCTATTCGTTTTAATGATGACCGCAGGCATCGACTGCTGGCTGAACGACGTTTAAACAGTGAACTCGAACTCATGGTGCAACAGCGTACCCAGGAACTGGAGCAAGCCCTGGATCAGTTGCGTGTTGCCAATACAGAATTGGATAAAAAGAGTAAGCAAGACCGGTTAACTGGATTGTTTAATCGTGGCTATATGGATGAGGAACTGCCGCGCGAAATTCGTCGAGCCAAACGTAGTGGTCAAGATCTGACCTTAATGATGCTTGATATCGATCATTTCAAAGCTCTCAACGACCAACATGGTCATTTGCTTGGTGATCTGGTGCTGACCCAGCTTGCTGAATTATTACAGGACTTGACGCAGCGCGGTGGCGACCGCGTATTTCGTTATGGTGGTGAAGAATTTGCCATATTGCTGCCAGCTACCGATGAAATTGGGGCGCGGGAAACGGCTAATCGTATAGCCGACGCGATTCGTACTATGCCCATTCAGTACCATGATATGCAATTACAGATTACCGTCAGCATCGGGATCGCGGTATACTATGCGGCGACCATGGAAGTCACGCCTGAAGCGTTTATTGGCGCCGCCGATGATGCCCTTTATCAGGCTAAGAACGCTGGACGCGATACAATTCGCTTTGCCCGCATAGACGCACCATTTCGTTGAGCTAACTTGCAGTGAGATTAACTTATGCAGCACACCAGTCAGTTTCCATATCGTCGCTTACGGCGTTTGCGCCGGCATGACTTCAGTCGTCGCTTGGTCGCCGAAAACCAATTAACTAGCGCTGATTTGATTTACCCAATGTTTGTGTTGCCAGGTCAGCAGCAACGCGAGCAAGTGGCTTCCATGCCCGGTGTTGAGCGGTTATCGATTGATTTGTTGGTTGAAGAATGCAAACAAGTGCACGCACTAGGTATTCCGCTGGTGGCATTGTTTCCGGTCACTCCGGCAAGCGACAAGTCACTCACCGCTGAGGCGGCTTGGGATGATGATGGGCTGGCGCAACAAGCAGTCCGAGCGCTCAAAGCGGCACTGCCGGAATTAGGGGTCATGACTGATATTGCGTTAGATCCATTTACCAGCCATGGTCAAGACGGCATTATTGATGAGCAGGGTTATGTGCAAAATGACATCACCATTGAAGCTTTGGTCAACCAAGCGCTCTCACATGCCCGCGCTGGCGCTGATATTGTGGCTCCTTCCGATATGATGGATGGTCGTATTGGTGCTATTCGGGAAGCACTCGAACAACATGGTTTTGTCAACGTACAAATCATGGCCTATTCCGCCAAATATGCGTCCGCTTTTTACGGTCCATTCCGTGATGCAGTCGGTTCTGCCAGTAACCTAAAAGGCGGCAATAAAAAAACCTATCAAATGGATCCTGCCAATAGTGACGAGGCACTGCATGAAGTAGCACTCGATATTGACGAGGGTGCTGACATGGTGATGGTAAAACCGGGTATGCCGTATTTGGACATTGTACGACGGGTCAAAGATACCTTTAAGGTGCCAACTTTTGCTTATCAGGTGAGCGGCGAATACGCCATGATGCAGGCGGCAATTGCCAATGGCTGGTTAACCGATGCAGTCATATTAGAATCACTGCTGGGCTTTAAACGAGCCGGTGCGGACGGTATTTTAACCTACTTTGCCAAAGTGGCAGCGCAGCAGTTGCAACAGCGCGATTAACTCGATTGGCGCAGCGCTAATTGCTGTGCCAACCCCTCTCGTAACGCACCTTGTGCCAGTTCAATACGTGCAATCGGCAATTGTTGAAGCAGGCCGAGTAAGATGGTTAATCCGCCCATAAATACTGCCTGTCGGTCTTTACGAACGCCTAGTTTGCCGAGCCTTTGGCAATGCCCGATAGCGAGAGCACGCTCGACGACTTGCTGCAACCACAGCGGATCGATGCAATTGAGTTGATCGCGCTGAAGGATGTCGTATAAGGCACGAAAAGTGCCCGATGCACCAACCACTGCTTGCCAAGGATAACGCTGAAAATCGATGCTGAAAGGAGCCACTAAACTGCTGGCAGCAGCAACTGCTTGTTGCAACGCCTCAGTGCTGATTAGGCCATCGGGGAAATAGCGATTTTGCCAAATCACACAGCCCATATCGAGGCTTTCGAGGTAATGTGGAATCATGCCGTTGCCAGCAATAATCTCGGTGCTGGCGCCGCCGATGTCGAGTACCAGCATCGCTTGCTGTGAATTTGCCAGCGCCGCGGTAGCGCCTTGATAAATTAGTTCCGCTTCGGTGTTGCCACTAATCAATTCAATGGGAACGCCAAGTGCTTGTTCAAAGGCGTTGATAACAGCGTCGCTATTAGACGCTTGACGCAGCGCCGCGGTAGCGACACAACGGATATGCTGGATATGACCGCGCGCGAGATAATTACGGAAGCCGTCGAGACAGGCGACGCCGCGCTCGATGGCGGCTTGATCGAGCTCGCCGTTCGCTTGCAAGCCATCGGCTAAACGGACCTTCTGCCGTTGTCTGGCTATGATCTTGTAGCCGCCTCCGGGCAGTGCTTGCGCTAGCAGCAAATGAAAGCTATTCGAGCCTAAATCAATTGCTGCCAGACGCTTCGCTACGGCCATTGTGATTACCGCGATGAGCCTTGTCGGTTACCGCCGCTACTGCGGCGTTGATTGTTACCACCGGTGCGGCGACCACCGCGGCCACCACGGCGATTTTGACTACCGCTATGGCGCGGGGTGCGCAGATCGGTTAACAATGCTTCTGGGGCATATTTAGAGACCGGAATAGCATGACCAATGTACTCTTCGATAGCCGGCAGATTGTAGACATACTCTTCGCAGGCGAGGTTAATTGCTTTGCCACTGGCTCCCGCCCGTCCGGTACGACCAATTCGATGGACATAATCTTCAAAGTCATCCGGCAAATCGTAGTTAAATACATGACTCACTTCGGGAATATGCAGACCACGAGCGGCAACATCGGTGGCCACTAAAAAGTCGAGTTCGCCCTCAGTAAACTGGTCCAGAATCTTTAAGCGTTTGCGTTGTGCCACATCGCCAGTCAGCAGACCAACGCGATGACCGTCTGCCTCAAGCCACTGGAACACTTTTTCACAGGTGTGTTTGGTGTTGGCGAAAATAATGGCCTTATCTGGCCACTCTTCTTCAATCAGTGTGAGCAATAACTTGATTTTGTCTTGCTTAGACGGGTAGAACAGCTCTTCGCTGATACGAGCACCCGTTTTTTGTAACGGCTCAACTTCAACCTTGGTGGGTGAATTCATATAGTCATATGCAAGTTCCTGCACCCGCTGCGACAGCGTGGCAGAGAACAACATACTTTGGCGTTCACCAGCGGCTGGCATTTTCGCTAACATATAGCGAATATCTTTAATGAAACCAAGGTCGAACATACGATCGGCTTCATCCAGCACCACCACCTCAATTTTATCGAGTTGATACACGCCCTGTTTGTAATAGTCGATCAAACGGCCGGTGGTACCGATCAGGATATCAACACCCTGTTCGAGCCGTTGGCGCTGACTTTCATAGCCTTCACCACCGTAGATCACGCCAATTTTCATATCACAATGGTTCGCGAGCAGCTCAGCATCGTTGGCAATTTGAATCGCTAACTCCCGCGTCGGAGCCATAATAATGGCACGCGGGTAGCGTGCTTCACCGTGCCGCGGTTTATTCAATAAAGTGGTAAAGGTGGCCACTAAAAAGGCCATAGTTTTGCCGGTGCCCGTTTGGGCTTGGCCGGCTACGTCTTTTCCGATTAGCGCAATCGGTAAACTGAGCGCTTGGATTGGCGTACAATGTTCGAAGCCCGCGCCATTCAAGGCAGCAAGCACCTGCGGATGCAGGTCGAGATCGGCGAAGCGTGTCTCTGTTAAGTGTGTTTGACTCATAGGGTAAGCATATCAGTTTGCGCTAGCATTCAAAAACAGAAATAATAGGGTCAAAATGTGCACCAACTATTATTTCAACCAAATTCCGATGCGGAGAGTATCATGAGTGACAAAATTGTTCAGCTAAGTGATGAAAGTTTTGAGGCCGATGTATTAAATTCAGACAAACCAGTGCTGGTTGATTTTTGGGCTGAATGGTGTGGTCCGTGCAAAATGATTGCGCCAATTCTTAATGCGACCGCTGAGCACTATGGTGAAAAACTCACTATCGCCAAGTTAAACGTTGACCACAATAACCAAACACCACAGAAATATGGTATCCGTGGCATCCCCACATTGTTGTTATTCAAAAACGGCGAATTGGTAGCCAACCACACCGGTCTGCTATCGCAAACCCAACTTGCTGAGTTCATTGACCGTAATATTTAATGCGAGCAGCAGCCGTATCCCCCTTGGGTACGGCTGGTTTTGTTGGTTTAACGCAAAAAAGTGACGAAAAACTGGACGTTTTCACCATTCGGTGGTACTTTTTCTGCATTACATATCTATCAGGGGCCAGCCATACGGCCGCTAAGTAATCGAATCCCAACCGATTTCTCAACCTAAACCTTTGTATCCATTGGTCACTTAAAAAGTATTAACCCCTCATGAATCTGACAGAACTTAAAAATACTCCAGTCAACGAACTGGTCAAACTCGCCGATGAAATGGGTCTTGAATCCATGGCGCGAGCCCGCAAGCAAGACATCATTTTCGCCATTTTAAAAGCACACGCTAAGAGTGGTGAGGATATTTACGGTGACGGTGCACTGGAAATTTTGCAAGATGGCTTCGGCTTTCTGCGCTCTGCCGACTCGTCGTATTTAGCTGGCCCTGATGACATTTATGTCTCGCCCAGTCAAATTCGACGCTTTAACCTGCGTACCGGCGATACGGTATCGGGCAAAATTCGTCCGCCGAAAGAAGGCGAGCGTTACTTCGCGCTATTAAAAGTGCGCGAAGTGAACTACGACAAGCCCGAGAACTCGCGCAACAAAATCTTATTTGAAAACTTAACCCCACTGCATGCCGATGAACGTCTGCGCATGGAGCGTGGTAACGGGAGTACCGAAGATATTACCGCGCGGGTGCTAGATTTAGCCTCGCCCATTGGTAAAGGCCAACGTGGTTTGATCGTAGCTCCACCGAAAGCCGGTAAAACCTTGTTGTTGCAGAATATTGCTCAATCTATTGCGCACAACCATCCTGATTGCGTACTGATGGTGCTACTGATTGACGAGCGACCAGAAGAAGTGACAGAAATGCAGCGTTTGGTGAAGGGTGAAGTAGTTGCCTCAACCTTTGATGAACCGGCAAGCCGCCACGTGCAAGTCGCTGAAATGGTGATTGAGAAAGCTAAGCGTTTGGTTGAGCACAAAAAAGATGTGGTGATTCTGCTCGATTCGATTACTCGTTTAGCACGTGCATACAACACCGTCATTCCAAGTTCAGGCAAAGTATTAACCGGTGGTGTAGATGCTAATGCCCTGCATAAACCGAAGCGCTTCTTTGGTGCGGCGCGGAATGTTGAAGAGGGTGGCAGCTTAACTATTATTGCCACCGCCTTGATTGACACCGGTTCAAAAATGGACGAAGTGATTTACGAAGAGTTTAAGGGTACCGGTAATATGGAACTGCACTTAAACCGTAAAATAGCTGAAAAGCGGGTGTTCCCAGCGATTGATATCAACCGTTCAGGCACTCGCCGCGAAGAGCTATTGACCACTCCAGAAGAGCTGCAGAAGATGTGGATCTTACGCAAAATAGTTCATCCAATGGGCGAAAGTGAAGCGATTGAATTTCTCATTGATAAGCTGCAAATGACCAAAACCAATGACGAGTTCTTCGACATGATGAAGCGCCAGAAGAGCTAGGCATGACAGCTACAGGTCATCTGCGCCTATGGATAGCGGCACTAGTAACAGTTGCTAGTGCCACCAGCGCTGCCGCAGACAGCGACGCTACGATTGCCGCTAATGCCGCCGGTTATCGGGCTAGTTTTACCTGTAGTGCGTTATTCAACGCCAATAAATCACTCGAACAAATCCAACAGCACGAACTAACGGGTATTTACCCGCAGTTGCAGCCGTTGGTGAATGACTATGAAGCGATCATTGACCATAGCGCTAAGATTGTGGCGGTGCGTTATAGCGATAGCATGCCACCCCGTTTCTCGGTGTGGCGGCCGCAGTTAGGTTGTGTGCAACTGCCGGTTGGTGCCGACGTCAGCGCTATCGAACAGTTACCACTGTTACCTAATGCCAAATATGCGCCAGCCACAGATTCAGGGCTCCCTTGGCAAACGCCGAAACAGCCAAATAGCCCGAGCGGAAATTCTCAGCTGGATCAGGTCATCACGCAAGCTTTCAGTCAGCATTATGGTGCCGGCGCGCGTACCTCAGCAGTGCTGGTGGCGACCCCAGAACAACTTCTCGCGGAACATTATATCGACGGCTTTAACCCGACTACCTCACAACGTACTTGGTCGGTAGCTAAGAGTATTGGCGCCAGTATTATTGGTGTCGCGGTGCAGCAAAAACTGCTGACGGTAGGGCAACCTGCAGGTCTACAAAATTGGTCATCAGCGCTCGATCCGCGCCAGCAAATTAGCCTAGAACATCTCCTGCATATGGCCTCAGGGCTCGATAGCCAAGTGGCCGGAAATCGAACCGATCGGGTGTATTTGGGCGGTGGCTTGGTCAGCGATACTGCGACCGAAGCCGCTTTAGAAGCCCTGCCAGGAACGCGCTGGAAATATGCTAATAACGACACCATGCTAGTTGGGCGGGTATTACGCGAGCGTTTCCCAAGCAGCGAAGCTTATCTACAATTTGTGTTTAGCCAGTTGCTTAACAAACTGGGCATGCAACACACCTTTCTAGAAACCGATTGGCAAGGCGACCTAGTGATCTCGTCACAAGTGTGGACCACAGCCCGTGATTTAGCGCGCTTAGGCATTCTCCATTTGCACAACGGCCAGTGGCAGGGCGAACAAATTCTCCCGCCAAATTGGCTGCGCTATGTCAGTACTCCAGCGCCTTCACAGCCTCCGCGTACTAATAACGCCGGCCAGCCAAGCCCGGGTTATGGCGCCCAGTGGTGGTTGTTTGATGCAGGTTTCCCAGGCTTACCAACTGATACCATTGCTGCCCGCGGCAACCGTGGCCAATACTTATTTGTGATCCCTTCGCGTAATTTAGTCATAGTAAGACGCGGCTACGACCTTGCCGGTGAGCCACCATTCCGTGAGCACGAATTTGCAGCCGACGTGTTGCGCGCGCTCGATTCAATCGCACAGCCGTGAGAAAGTGCCGGTGAAATATAATGATTTGCGTGATTTCATGGCGTTGCTCGAAAAACGTGGTGAATTAAAGCGTATTAGCCAAGAAATTGACCCCTATTTGGAAATCACTGAGATTTCCGACCGCACTCTTAAAGCTGGTGGCCCAGCGTTACTGTTTGAGAACGTGAAAGGCCATAGCATGCCGGTGTTGGCTAACTTGTTTGGTACCCCTGAACGCGTTGCCCTTGGTATGGGGCAGGAGTCGGTGGCGGCATTACGTGATGTCGGTACGCTGCTAGCATTTTTGAAAGAGCCGCAGCCGCCAAAGGGCTTTCGTGATGCTCTAAATCTGTTACCTGTTTATAAGAAAGTGTTGAGCATGTCGCCTAAAGTACTCAAAAAAGCGCCATGCCAAGAGATTGTCCTGAGCGGTGAACACGTTGATCTAACCCAATTGCCAATTCAGCATTGTTGGCCAGGCGATGTCGCCCCGCTGATTACTTGGGGACTCACCATCACCCGTGGACCGCACAAAGAGCGGCAAAATTTAGGCATCTATCGGCAACAATTATTAGCCAAAAATAAAGTCATCATGCGCTGGTTGTCGCATCGCGGCGGCGCGCTCGATTTCCAAGAATGGCAACGCCAACATCCGGGTGAAAATTTCCCCGTTGCAGTCGCCTTAGGTGCCGATCCAGCAACTATTCTCGGCGCCGTAACGCCAGTGCCCGATAGCTTATCGGAATATGCGTTTGCTGGTCTGCTGCGCGATGGCAAAACCGAAGTAGTACAGTGTATTAGCAATAACTTACAAGTACCTGCACACGCGGAAATTGTGCTAGAAGGCTATTTAGCCCCGGGTGAAATGGCGCCGGAAGGGCCTTACGGTGATCACACCGGTTATTATAACGAAGTGGATCATTTCCCCGTGTTCACTGTGACCCACATGACCATGCGCAAGCAACCTATCTATCACAGTACCTATACCGGTCGTCCGCCCGATGAACCGGCGGTGCTCGGAGTGGCTTTGAACGAAGTGTTTGTGCCATTACTGCAAAAGCAGTTTCCGGAAATTAGTGATTTTTATCTACCGCCCGAAGGGTGTTCGTATCGGGTGGCTATTGTCACCATGAAGAAGCAGTATCCCGGTCATGCCAAGCGGGTGATGATGGGGGTATGGTCGTTTTTACGCCAATTTATGTACACCAAATTTGTGATTGTCTGCGACGATGACGTCAACGCGCGCGACTGGAAAGATGTGATTTGGGCCATGACCACCCGCATGGACCCGATGCGCGATACCACTATGATTGCCAACACCCCGATTGATTATCTGGATTTTGCCTCACCGGTGTCGGGCTTAGGCTCGAAGATGGGGATGGATGCCACCAATAAGTGGCCGGGCGAAACTGACCGTGAATGGGGTGTGCCTATTGTCATGGATAGTAAAGTGCAGCAACGTATAGATGCATTATGGGATGAACTCGATATTTTTAGTCAGGATAAGCCGCAATCATGAAACAACTGCAGTGCCGAGTCAGTGCCTGTGAGCAACTGACAACCATGGTCTATCGGGTGATTTTAGAATTGCCTGAAGCGCTGTCTATCCGTGCCGGAAGTTATTTACAGGTGGTGATGAGCGACAAGGATAAACGACCTTTTTCAATTGCCAGTGCTGCCGGTCGCCAGCACCAGTTTGAATTACATATTGGTGCACTGCCAGATAACTCCTATGCCTATCAGGTGATTGAACAGGTGCGCCAGCATGGTAGCCTGACCATTGAAGCACCACTTGGTGATGCTTGGTGGCGCGGCGATAGCGTGCGTCCGGTCATCCTAGTGGCTGGCGGGACAGGCTTCTCCTATACCTGGTCGATTTTGCAATCGTACTTAGCTGCAGCGAAGCCAGCGCCTATCACTTTATATTGGGGCGTGCGCGAAGAAGCCGATTTGTATGCACACCAGCGTCTGCTGCAACTCAGTGAGCAGCACCCAAATTTTTCCTACCGCCCAGTCGTTGAACACGCCAGTGCTCAATGGCATGGCGCACGGGGTCTGGTGCACTTGGCGGTGCTAGCGGAACAAACCGACCTTGCTGAAGCGGATGTCTATGTCGCTGGACGTTTTGCTATGGTACGGGTTGTACGTGATAGCTTCCATGCGCAGGGGCTGCCGTTGTCGCAACTATACGGTGATGCACTAGCCTACCTGTAAGGCAAGCGATATTTCTATTCCGCCAGCGAGCTGATATACTGCGCTGGCATTACCAAGGGGTGCCACGACCAATAGGTCACGGCTGAGATGCACTAGCAAACCCTTTGCACCTGATCCGGTTAATACTGGCGTAGGGATGGTAGCTTACACTCCATTTTTAGACCTGCCCGACCGGATTATTTCTGAGCATTTATAAAGGAAATGATCCATGTTCTCACGTATTTCTTGGTGCCTTGGTGCCACCGTGCTTGCGCTGACACCCTCAGCATTCGCTCAAGCAGAAGCAAACAGCGTTGAACGTATTACTATTCAAGGCACTTTTCGTAGCATTGCCATCAATGAAGCACCGACCAGCGTGTCTGCGCTGAACACCGAGCAGCTCGAGCAACGCGCTGCAGTGCATCTTGAAGATACGCTTAACGCCTTGGCCAATGTTAATTTCTCCGGCGGTAGCTCGCGTGCCCGATTTATTCAAATTCGCGGTATCGGTGAGCGTAGCCAATTTGTTGACCCCATTAACCCCTCGGTCGGGTTGCTCATTGACGGCATTCAATACAGCGGCTTAGGCCAAGCTGCGCAGTTGTTTGATATCAGCCAAGTAGAAGTTTATCGCGGCCCACAAAGCGGTCGTTTTGGTGCCGATGGCTTGGCCGGCATGTTAGTGCTAGAAAGTACTCGACCCGCCGCTGACAGCGCTGGGCTGTGGCAGTTGGGAGTGGGTAACTATGGTCTGCGCCAGGGTGGCTTTGCCGTGGGTGGTGAACTGGGCCGCCTTGGAAGCGCGCGCTTCAGCGTCTATCAAAACCGTGACGATGGCTTTACCGAGAATACTTTCTTAGGTCGTGATGATACCCAACAACGCTCGGAACGCATGGCGCGGCTGAATGTGTTTAGTGATATCGGCGACCATTGGCAGCTGCGCACCACCGTGCATGCGTTTCGCCAAGATAATGGTTATGACGCGTTTTCGTTAGATAATACCCGCGAAACACTTTCAGACCAGCCGGGTGAAGATGATCTTAGCTTACGTGCAGCCCGCCTAGCAGCGAGCTATACCGGTTGGCAGGGCAGTGAGGTGCAGTTGGCGGCGAGTTGGTTAAGCGCCGATAGCACCTACAGTTTTGATGAAGACTGGGCGTTCGAAGGTATTGCACCGGGCTGGGAGTATGTGTCGTTTGACGAGTATGTGCGCAACCGCAGCGATAGAACACTTGAAGCCCGTTGGTTAAGTACCGAACCGGTGCAGTGGTTTGGTCTACCAACCGACTGGTTAATCGGTTTTTATCATTATGCACGGGATGAACAGCTGCAGCGTGGTGGTTTTGCTAGCGACTACAACAATCGTCACAACGCGGTGTTTGGTGAGCTAGATTTACAGCTGAATAGCCACTGGCGGTTGACGCTGGGCGGGCGCATTGAACGCTACCGTAACCCCTACAGTGATACGAATGCTGTGCAGGCCCGCCCCAGCGATACTATGTGGGGTGGTCGCGCCAGTTTAGGCTACTTAGCAGATAACGGTGGTTTGTGGTATGCCACGCTTGCACGCGGCTATAAAACCGGTGGGGTAAATGGCGAGGCGATTGGCCGTGCCATCGATAAACAATTACCCGATGTCACCGACTTTTTAGTCGCCCGCACCACCTTTGAACCGGAGCTATTGAGTAGCATAGAATTGGGTTATAAATGGGCCAACGCTCAGCAAACCCAGCAACTCACCGTTGCCGCCTTTGCCCAGTATCGTGACGATGTGCAACTTAAAGGCTGGATCAACGAACAACAGACCTTTGTCGGTTACATTGAAAATGCTGCCAGCGGTCGTGTTAATGGGCTTGAATTAGCCTGGCGCCAACAGCTCGATCAACAATGGTTATGGTTTGCCAGCTTGGGCTTACTTGATAGCAATATGCAAGGGTTTGTGACGCAGAGTGGCATTGATATGAGCGGTCGTGAACTAGCTCATGCGCCGAGCTTTAGCGTGAATAGCGGAGTGCAATGGCAGCCTATAGCTGACTTAACAGTGACTCTACAGGCTGATGGCAAAGACAAGTTCTATTACTCTGATTCACATAATAGTCAGAGTCAGCGCATCACGCTTTTGCATGCCAATATAGCGTATCAACTGCAAGACTGGCGTATTAACCTATGGGCTCGCAATATCACGGATCGTGATTACGGCGTCCGCGGTTTTTACTTTGGTAACGATCCACGCCTCGAGTATGAGCCACGTACTTATGAACAGTTTGGCGAACCAAGGCGTTTCGGCATAACCTTTACCCATCACTTTTAATCTGTAGCGCCCAACCAAAAGGTATCGTGTATGGCTTGGCTACTTGAACAATTAGCACTCACCAGCCCCTTCGAGGGGCTGGCAGTGGTGCTGGCGCTGAGCTACTTGGTACTGGCAGCACATCAATCGCAATGGTGCTGGTTGGCCGCTGCGGTAAGTTGCACCATCTACGCGGAATTGATGTGGAGCGCCCGGTTGTACATGGAGGCAGGCCTGCAGGTGGCCTATGTGTTGTTAGCCGGTTATGGTTGGTGGCAGTGGCAGTATGGTGCCGGGCAAACCGCTGCCGCGCAACAACAGGGCTTTAGTTGGCGTTGGCATGCGCTGATGCTAGTACTAATGTCTAGCATTAGTACTATAGTCGCGCTGGTGTTAGCACGCTACACTGACGCCGAAGCAGTTTGGCTGGATAGTTTCACCACGGTATTTAGCTTGTTTGCCACTTGGTTATTGACCCGCAAGCTATTTTCTAATTGGCTGTATTGGTTAGCGATCGATGGCGTGTACGTTTACCTCTACGCTATTAAGGGTTTTGTTGCCACCAGCGGGCTATACGCTGGCTATTTACTGTTGGTAATCTACGCCATGTGGCAGTGGCAACGACAACAACAAACGGAACGCGCATGTTGCAACAGTGGTTAGAACATTTACCCATTCACGGGGTCGTTAAAACGGCACCGTTGTTGCGCGGTGTGGCCAATGATGTCTACCAGTTAACCGCTATGAGCGGTACCTATGTGCTCAAGCATTTTCGTTTTGATCATCCTTATGGGCTCGACCGTGAGCAAGAGGTTTGGGTTCAGCAACAGCTCGCTGATGCTGGTCTAGCCCCGCAAATACTGCATTATGACCCAGCCCAAGGCTTGTTGTTACAGCCTTTTATTGAAAGTCCCGATTTGCTCCAAGCCAAACTGAGCATGACCGCAAAACTGCAGGTACTTGCTAATGTCAGCGCACATATTCACCGCATGCAGATTGATGTGTCTATTTGGTCGTTACGCAATCGTCTCCAACGCTATTGCGATGCCTTAGCGGGTTACGATGCTGATCGCGCTAAGCAGTTTGAGCGGCGCTTACAGAAGCAGCGCAAACTGATCGATAGCTTCGGTAGCCATCCAGTGTTTTGCCATAACGATCTGGCCTTTCATCATGTGTTTGTGGCACCGCAACCGCTGGTGATCGACTGGGAATATTCTGGCTTGGGCGAGCGTTATTTCGATTTAGCGAGCAGCATTCAAGTCAATCAGCTCTCTGAAACTCACATGCGGGCCTTTTTGCATGCCTATGAAGGCGCGGCAGGCTTCACCGTCAATACCACCGTACTAGCCGATTGGCTGGCGCTGGTGGCGCTGACCAGTCAGCTGTGGTACGAATTGCACCATCACTTGCAGCAGCAGCTGTAGTCGCAAGGGACAAAAAAACCCGCACTGGGCGGGTTTTTAATCATTCAACAGTTTATTTGCCTTTAATGCTGCCGTACAGGCCAATCAGTACCATAGCAGCGCCACCAATCAGGTACCACATGGCGTTGTCGGTGGGTTCACCGGTCACCGCGCGGGTCACCTCTGAGGCTGCTGAGTTGTAAGCTTCCCAACCGAAGTACAGCAAGATAGCGCCGGCGACCAAAAGCACAATTCCGATCATTTTGTTCATAGCGAAGTTCCTTGTTATGACTGTTATGGTGTGGATACTACCCACTCAGCATAACAAAGAATTCACTATTTGCTAGAACAAATTATTTAGTCGCTAGTGCCGCTCGGTTATTAGTGGCCTAAGTAGGCGTTGAGCATCCACGCAGTTTTCTCTTGTGCCTTGATGTAATCGCTCATCAAGCTGGCAGTACCTTCATCGCCATCGGCACTGGCTAGATCAAGGATCTCGCGCTGCAATCTGATGATCACTTGGTAGCTGTCCAAAATGGCTTTCACACAAGCGGCACCGTCGCGAACATCTTTTTCTTCGACGATTTCGCTGTTTTCAATGTAGGTTGAGTAGGCATGTTGCGGGCGCTGACCCAAGGTCAAAATACGCTCGGCCACTTCGTCTACTTTGAGCAGTAGGTCATTGTAGGTTTCTTCAAACTTGGCGTGCAGTTGAAAAAACTCTTTACCCTTCACATTCCAGTGAAAACCACGCACATTCATGTAGAAGATCTGGTAGTTGGCCAGTAACTTATTCAGCTTGGTAGCTAACTCACCGGCGGATTTTTGTTGCAGACCAATCACATTAAGTTGTTGCATGAAGCACTCCTTTTGGTTGTGGATTGAACTTAATATGGGGGTATTATCCCCCATTTCAAGGTCAAAAAACCAACAATGAAAGGCGATTGCAAGTATCGAGCAAAGCTATTACCGCCGTTTAGTGGGCAAATTGATCCAGCTTGCCGTCGCGGATATGCTCTTCGCCACGTTGCTTGGCCAGTTGAATTTGCTTCTCGCGTTCAGCGAAGCGGGCTTTTTGCTCAGCGCTAGTTTTGTCATGACAATGCGGGCAGCTAACCCCTTTCACGTAGTGCTCAGAGGCCATTTCTGCGGCGGTAATTGGCATCCGGCAGGCGTAGCACTGATCATAGTTGCCTTGCACCAAGCCATGGCGCACCGTCACGCGTTGGTCGAAGACGAAACAATCGCCTTGCCAGGTACTATCGTGTTCGGGCATTTCTTCCAGATACTTTAGAATGCCGCCTTTAAGATGATAAACCTCTTCGAAACCTTGTTGTTTCAAATAAGCGGTCGATTTTTCACAGCGGATACCGCCGGTGCAAAACATTGCCACTTTTTTGTGTTTGCTGGGGTCGAGGTGCTGTTGCACATACTCGGGAAACTCGCGGAAGCTATCGGTACACGGGTTAATCGCACCTGCAAAAGTACCCACCGCAAATTCGTAGTTGTTGCGGGTATCAATCAGCAATACGTCGGGGTCACGAATCAAATCGTTCCAATCTTTGGCATCGACATAAGTGCCGACAATATTTTTCGGATCGACCCAATCCACACCCATGGTGACGATTTCTTTTTTCAGCTTCACTTTAGTGCGGTAAAAAGCTTGTGTTGAGCTCGGTGACTCTTTGTGCTCGAGGTCAGCAAACTCAGGCCGTGAACGCAAGAAGGCAAGTACCTGGTCAATGCCCTCGCGGCTACCACAGATGGTGCCATTAATGCCTTCGCGGGCGAGTAGCAAAGTGCCTTTTACAGCGTTGTTGATCAAGCATTGGTAGAGCGGCTCGCGGTACTCGGCAAAATCATTGAGTTCCACAAACTTATACAGTGCGGCGCAAATATACATAAACTGTTCCTATTTTGGCGGTTCGGATCGCAAATCCGAGGTCAAAAATTGCGCGCGCAGTTTACCATGAAATCACGGTTTTAGCAGCTCTTGTAAGCGTTGCAATAAAGCTTCGCTGTCGAGCCCATGTTGGGACCCCACAGCTAAGGCTTGTTCCGCATCGGCGCCTTGGTGCCAGGCGGCGTGCAGGCTCAGCATGGCAGCCGCACGATTACCGGTGGAACAATGCAGTAACGCTTGTTGCCCGTCAATGGCCTGTAAAACGTGGTCGAGTTGGGCGATTTTAGCAGCGGTTAAGTCGCTGCCATCGGTCACCGGAATATGATAATAAGCCATGCCGGCGGCTGTCGCCCAGCTGGCTTGTTCGGCGAGGGCATCGTCACGAAAGTTAATCACCACCGTAACACCTTGTGTGGCTAGGGCTTGCAAATGCTCAGCGTTGGGTTGCGCTGAACTCATATGCTGTAGCCCTTGTTTGAAATTTTCCAGTGATTCTAGACTATCGATACTGACTACGGTGGCTTGCGCAGTCGCCCATGTGTGCACTAGGCTAGTAATCAGTAAAAGTAAGGTAAACGTAAGTCGTTTCATGGTAATTTTTTCGCTGCGTAGTACATTGTTGGGTGTCATGTCATTATCTTGAACGGAGTCATTATAGGATGCAAATAAAACCAATGGCTTTGCTCCAGTCCACTGCAATAGCGGCAGTCGTGCTTTTTATCGCCGGCTGCGACAGTGAGCCAGCCCAACCTGAGCAATGGCTGTACCATTGTGGTGCGCGAACGATTAGCGTGACTGATATGGGCTCTGAGTCTATTGATGTGCGGCAAGATGGCAAACTCTATCGCTTGGTGGCAACAGCTGCGGCTTCGGGAAGTCGCTACGTGAGTGCTGATCAGCAGGTTGAATTTTGGAGCAAGGGGCACGAAGCAACGCTAAATAAACAGGGCAATGTTATGCCGGTCTGTATTCTCGATGGTCACTTACCCTCGCAGTATACCGCACACGGCAACCAGCCAAGTTGGCAACTCCGTAGCAGTGACTTGACCTTGCACGAGGTGCGCAATACCACGCCACGGCAGTGGGTGCTGCATGATCAACAGGGCAACGCCGTGGAGCTCACCGCGGGTCATTGTGTAGATAGCATGAGTGGTCGTTATTATCCGTATCAGGTGGATTACACACGTAATGATCAGCTGCTGAAAGGCTGTGGCGGCGATAGTCAGCGCTTACTTGCCGGTTCGCGTTGGGCGCTGGTCGGGACTATGAACAAGCCTGCCGGCCCGCAGATAGAATTTGGCACCGAGTTATCGGTCAGTGGTTTCACCGGCTGTAATCAATTTCGTGGTAGTTATAGGCTCACCCCGGAAGCCTTCGGTTTTAACCCTTTAGCGGTGACCCGTAAGGCCTGCGAAACTGAAATAATGGCGACAGAACATGACTTTTTACGTCAGTTATTAGAGGTTGAACAATTTAGTTTTGATGACCAAGGGCGCTTGTTACTGCATTCACGCGGTGGTGAGCCCTTGCTATGGGAAAAAACTAGCGAGTCACAAGCTTAACGCGACGCATTCTGTCGCAAATCGCTGCTAGTCTGCAGGTGCATGTTTGGGTAGGATGAATGCATGCATAGAGAGGACTAGCAATGAGTGAATTAACCCCAGGATTTATAGTTGCGCACAGCCATAGGTTAGAGGAACTGACCGATTTAGTGGTGCGTCTCACAAGGAGCTACCCTCTCGACCCGCTCAGCACCGAAACAGTGTTGGTGCAATCCAATGGTATTGCCCAATGGCTGAAGATTAATCTAGCCCAGCAAGTGGGTATAGCGGCGATGTTGCAAGTGACTTTACCAGCGCGCTTGCAGTGGCAATTATACCGCGCGGTACTGGGTGACGATCTGCCGACTAGTTCACCGTTCGACAAAAACCGTTTAGTCTGGCGCATCATGCGGCTGCTGCCGGAGCAACTGGCAGATGCGCGCTTTGAACCATTGCGCGACTATGTTGCTGATGATCCTGACCAGCGCAAATTGTATCAGTTGGCCGAACGTTTAGCCGACCTGTACGATCAATATCAAATGTATCGCCCGCAGTGGTTGGCCGCCTGGGCCGCTAGCGATGATCAGCCAGCAAAAGGCGATAATAGCTGGCAGCCAGCCTTGTGGCGTGCACTGATGGCTGATGTTGGTGAGGCACGTTGGAACAACCGTGCTAGCCTGCACCAAGCATTTATTGCTGCAGCACAACAACTCACTCCAGCCACCCGTCCGCCAGGGGTACCGCCGCGGATCATTGTGTTTGGTATTTCCAGCTTACCGCAGCAAATTCTGCAATTATTGGATGCTCTTAAGGGGTGCTGCCAAGTTGTGTTATGTGTGCATAACCCCAGCCAATATCACTGGGCCGACATTGTCGAGCAACGGCGCGCTTTTAAACCAGGTATGGCTGCTACCGCCAACCTCGATGAGTTGCATGTTCATGGTCATCCGTTGTTAGCTGCTTGGGGTAAGCAAGGTCGAGATTACATTCGGTTATTAGATGTATTTGATGAAACCCGCATTAAGGCCGAACATTTTAACGAATTAAATTTTGACTTATTTGATTCGCCAACACCTGAGAATTTATTACAACAGCTGCATGACGATATTCTGCATTTGCGCACCCTAACCGAAACCAAACAACATTGGCCAGCGCACCAAGCGGCGGATGACTCGATAGTGATTAACTGTGCCCATAGCGCGCAACGCGAAGTGGAAATATTGCATGACCATTTGTTGGCTGCTTTTGCCGCCGATAGCAGCTTAAAGCCGCGTGATGTGATGGTCATGGTGCCCAATATTGATGATTATGCCGCGCATATCGAAGCAGTATTTGGTCGTATTGAGCGCGATGATCCGCGCTACATACCCTATACCCTTGCCGATCAGGGGCAGCGCAAGCGTAACCCACTGCTGATTGCGCTCGAGCAAATCCTCAGCATTCGCCATGGCCGCTTGAGTATGAGTGATGTGCTCGATTTATTGCAGGTTCCAGCGTTGCAGCAACGCTTTGGCTTAACAGCGGAGCAACTGCCGCTGTTGCAGCAGTGGATATACGCGGCTGGTATTCGTTGGGGCTTGCATGCCGAGCACCGCCAACAGCTTGGCATTGCCGCCAACCAAGGTTTGCATACGTGGCATTTTGGTCTGCAACGGATGTTGCTGGGTTATGCCTTAGGGCAGCCCGAGCATGACGATGAAGCCTGGCATAGTATGGTGCCATTTGCTGAGGTAGGTGGTCTAGAGGCCGCCTCAGTGGGTGCCTTGGCCCAACTGCTCGATACCTTGCAGCACTACTATCAACAACTCGAACATGCGCAAACTGCTAGCCAATGGTTATCACTGTTACAGCAGTTATTAACAGACTTTTTTAGCGTCAGTGATGATGCCGATTTGCTGCTGCTGGCCAATTTACAGCAGCAGTTATTGCACTGGTGGCAATGTTGCGAAGAGGCTGGCTATAGCCAGTTGCTGCCGCGCACCGTGGTACAAGAAAGTTGGCTGGGGCACGTCGATCAGATGCAATTGCAGCAACGCTTTCTCGCTGGCAGTGTCAACTTTGCTACGCTTATGCCGATGCGGGCTATTCCATTTCGTCGCGTGTGTTTACTGGGTATGAACGACGGTGCTTATCCGCGCAGCCAAAAGCCGTATGATTTTGATTTAATGGCACACGATTACCAGCCCGGTGATCGTTCGCGCCGTGATGACGACCGCTATTTATTCTTGGAAGCGTTATTATCTGCCCGTGAACAATTTTATGTCAGTTGGCAGGGCCGCAGTATTCGTGACAATAGCTCACGCCCACCCTCGGTGTTGTTGAGTCAGTTATTGGAACATCTCAGCTTGGGTTGGGGCGCTGATCAGTTGGTTCAAGAACATCGCATGCAGCCGTTTCATGCCGATTACTTCCAAGCGCAGCAGCGATCATTATTTAGTTATGCACATGAATGGCAACGAGCACATCAGCAGTGGCAAGCAGCGGCACATGAAGTGTTACCGATGTGGTTACCGGATACCCCAATTAACTTGAAACAATTAGCTGATTTTTTGCGCGAGCCAGCGCGCTTGCTGTTCAACCAGCGCTTCTCAGTGTATTTTCACCAGCAGCAGTTACGCGCGGAAGATGATGAAGCGTTGGTGTTGAATGGCTTGGAACTGTGGCAGCTTAAGGCTCCGCTGCTGCAGCAATTGTTGGTGCTGATGACCAGCGCTGATGACAGCGATAGTTGGCGTGAAGTAACCGAGCGTCGTTTACACAACTTGCAACGTCAAGGGCAACTCCCGAGCGGAGCTGCTGGAGCACTGGTAGCCGAACAGTTATTGAACGACTTGGAGTTAGTGCAACAGCAGCTGCAGCAGTGGATACAAGATTACCCGCAGGAACTCAGCATGCAGCCTGTTGTGCATAGCATGCATGTGCCCGAATTGGATCAGCAATTGCTGCTGCAGGATAACCTTACCGGAGTTCGTACCAATAGCGCTGGTGAATTATTGTTATTACGAGTGTCCGCCAGCAAGATCGGCGACGATGGCGACATAAAAGCCGCCAAGTTGGGTAAAGTTTTATTGGAATGGCTCCAGCATGTGGTTTTGAACTGCTCGCAACCCGCGCATACCGTCATTATCGGCATGCCCGGCTGTATTGAGTTTCCGGTGATGGCGAAAGCGGTAGCGCAACACTATCTGGAAATTTTGTTGGGTTGGGTGCTCAAGGGTTATCAGCAGCCGTTGGCGGTTGACTTTGAGACCGTCTATCAAGCATGGCAAAGCAACTATGCGAAGGCTGAGGACTTTCTCAAGCATGATCAACCCGACGCTGATGGTGGTAGTAAATTAGCCGAACTGTTTGCCCATGGCAGCTATATCAAATCACCGCATCGGTTCAATGTGCCTTATTTGGCGCGGTTCTATAAAGAGTACGCAGAGCTTATTGCGCAACCCGAATATGCACAGATAGCGCAACAATTGTATCGGCCGCTGGTGGTTGCCGCCTATCGCACCTTATCGATGCGTCAGAATGAAAAAAATGTTTCGGAGGTTGTGTAACATGGCTGTTGAAACGCTCCACACATTAAGCTTTCCACTACACCATAGCCGCTTAATAGAAGCCAGTGCCGGGACCGGTAAAACCTATACGATAGCGGCCTTGTACGTGCGGTTGGTGCTTAATCATGGTGCTGAACAGCAGCGTTTCGGCCGCGCCCTGCAACCCAGCGAATTGTTAGTGGTGACCTTCACTGAAGCGGCAACTGAAGAGCTCCGTGACCGTATTCGAGCACGCTTAAGCGAAGCTGCACGATTCTTTCGTGGTCAACTAACCGGCGCTGATGAGTTGTTGCAGCAATTAGCCGCTGATTACTCGGATCAGCAGCAGTGGCCAATGCTGGCGCAGCGGCTTGAAGACGCTGCCCAAGCCATGGATGAAGCCGCAGTGCATACCATTCATGGCTGGTGTAATAGAATGTTGCGAGAACATGCATTTGCCAGCGGTAGCTTGTTTACTCAGCAGCTCAATACCGATACCAAACAGCTATGGCTCAGTGTGGCGCGCGATTATTGGCGTAATCATGTGCAACTGTTAAGCGCTGCTGAAAGCCGCAATTACCAGCGTCTCGGTGATGTGCTGCAGAGTCCGCAACAGCTTTATAATAAGGTGCGATTACTTAGCACGGTAGCGGCGGCAAACTCTGGTCAGCAGTCACTCCTCACACCACAGCAGTTGTTGGCGCGCTATCAACAGGCGGAACAGCAGTTACGTCATGACCATCATGGTAAGCCGTGGCTGGTTTGGCTTGATCAAGCATGGCAGCAACTCGAGCAGTATTGGGCCAGCAAAAGCATCTATGGCAATAAATTTCAGCGGGGCTGGGGCGCGGGTTGGTTTGCCACGCTCCGTGAGTGGGCTACTGAGCTGAATCAGGACCATGCGGCTCTGGTTCCGGTATTAAGCGACAAGGCATGGGCCCGGTTAACCGCCGACGGCCTGTTTGAGGTTTTGAAACAGCCGCGTAGTGATGATCCGCTATTACATCTGCCGCTGTGGCAAGCGTTAGTAGACTTACACCATGCGTATGATCAGTTACCCGACTATGCGACCGGAGTACTCGAGCATGCTGCATTATGGCTGCGCCAGCGTTTCGCTGAGCTACAGGCACAGCGGGCAGAGATTGGTTTTGATGATATGTTGACGCGCCTCAAGCAGGCTCTGCAAGGCCGCCATGGCGGGCGTTTAGCCGAGTTAATTCGGCAGCAATTTCCAATCGCCATGATTGACGAGTTCCAAGATACCGATCCGACGCAGTACGCCATTTTTGATGCCATTTATCGCCTCGCCGATCCCTATCCACAGACTGGCATCTTCTTGATTGGTGATCCGAAGCAGGCGATTTATTCCTTCCGCGATGCCGATATTTATACGTACTTGCAGGCGCGGCGTGATACCAGCCCACGGCATTACACGTTAGCAGTCAACTATCGCTCGACCGAGGCCATGGTGGCAGCCAGTAACAGCTTATTTTTACCAGCCAATGACTATGCCGCCGGTGCTTTTCTATTTAAGCAACAAGACCACGATCCAGTGCCGTTTATTGAGGTGGCTGCTAACGGTCTTAAGCGACAGTGGCAGATTGATGGGCACTCCGCTCCAGCGCTGCAATGGTTCGCTGACTTGGATACCGAAAAGGCCACTAAAGATAACCTATTAGACCGCCTTGCCGAACATTGTGCCGAGCACATGGTAGCCTTGTTGAATGGCACTGAAACTGGCTTTATGGCAAACAATGGTCAGCTCAAACGGGTGCAGCCGGCTGACATGGCGGTATTGGTCAATAGTGGCAGTGAAGCACGAGTGATTCGCGCAGCATTGCGCAAACGCCAGATTCCATCAGTCTATCTGTCTGATCGTGATTCGGTTTTTGCTGGCCCGTTAGCTCGGGATCTACTTATTATTCTGCGTGCCTGTGCCAGCCCCCGTGATCCGCAACTATTGCGGGCTGCGTTAGCGACTGACTTGCTGCATTTGAGCCTAGCTGAGTTAGAGCAACTCAAACAAGATGAGCGCAGCTGGGATCAGCGCGCCGATCAATTCGCCAGTTATCATCAGATCTGGCAGCGCCAAGGTGTGCTCGCTATGCTGCAGCGTTTGTACCATGACTTTGCGCTACCAGCTCGGTTACTGGATGACCTTGATCACGGTGAACGACAGCTAACCGACGCTCTGCATTTGGCCGAACTATTGCAGCAGCAGATGCGCCAAGTTGAGGGTATGACCGGCTTGTTGCGGTATTTAGACGAACATATTGAAGCCTGCAAAAGTGACGGGAATAGCACCGATAGTGAAGAGCAGCAAGTGCGCTTAGAGAGTGATAGTAAATTAGTGCAAGTGATCACTATTCACAAATCAAAAGGCCTGCAGTTCCCGCTCGTGTTCTTGCCATTTATCAGTTATTGCCGAAGCCGTGAGTATCGACTGCGATTGCCAGCGCGGTACCACGATGAGCAGGGGCAATTGCGGCTGGTATACAGCAAGGATGACAATGTCGCTTACGACCAGGCTGATCGCGAGCGCTTAGCAGAAGACTTACGCAAGCTCTACGTGGCGGTAACGCGGGCGCAATACGCTACCTTTATTGGTCTTGCGCGGTTTAAAGACTGGTCTGCCTCAGCGTTAAGCTATTTAGCTAGTGGGCAAATCAATGCTAAAGGTAGCGATATCCAGCAATTACTGAATAACTCTGCAGCGCCAGTGCACGTGGTTGAGAAAACCACTGCGCTGCACCGCTATGAAGCGCACGTGGGCGCTAAGGGTAGCGTTGAGCATTGTTGTGAAATGCCCAAGCAACATCGGTTTGAGCCGTGGTCGGTGAGTAGTTACAGCGCGCTGACCTATAGTGATACCCTGAGTTCGGTTGACGATGCCGATAGCGCTAATCTGCTGGAAGAGCAGCATAGTGCAGCATTGATGGTGGCGAGCGATGAGGCGGGCACTGTGCGTTATCCAGCCGTCGACACTATTCACAGTTTTGCCAAAGGCGCAGAGCCCGGTACTTTGTTGCATAACTTACTCGAGGCAGCTGCGTTAGCGGGGTTTGCTCGGGTGGCTGGTGACGCCAATGTGCGCCAACAGTTACTGACTAAGCTATGTGGGTTGCCGCAATGGCAGCCGCATATGCCAGCACTGAGCCATTGGTTTGCTGATTTTTTAACGGTACCATTCGAGTTACCTGCACAGCATGGCCGGCTCAGTTTGGCACAGCTGACGAACTATCAAGCAGAACCTGAATTTTGGTTTGCTACCCATCATGTTGATACGCAAGCGCTGGATCGCTTGGTTGCCAGCCATGTGCACCCGGGTATCAGCCGACCTGCGCTGCAAGCAAAACAACTGAACGGTATGCTCAAGGGTTTTATCGACCTCTTATTTGAGTACCAAGGCCGTTACTATGTGCTCGATTACAAATCGAACTATCTCGGGCCAGATAGCAGCAGTTATGACTACAGTACAATGCGCGACAAAATATTAGCCAGTCGTTATGACTTGCAGTACGTCATCTACCTGGTAGCAGTGCACAAATTGCTGCAAGCTCGATTAGGTGACGACTACGATTACGATACCCATGTTGGTGGCGCGGTGTATGTGTTTATGCGTGGTTATCAGCATGAGAGCGCAGGCGTTTACACTGAGCGACCACCGCGCCAGTTGATTGAGCAATTAGCGACTATGTTTAGCGGTCAGCCTACTGCTATTCATGCCACACCAGAGGAGCGCTGCTGATGCCAGCTATGCAACCAATGCAGGTGATGCAATTGTGGCAGCAACAGGGCTGGATCCGTGCCCTCGACTTCCAGTTTGCTAAATTTATTGCCGATAATGCGCCGCATGATAGCCAGTGGGTGGCGCTGTTGGCCGGCTTAGCCAGTCATCAGCTTGGTCGCGGTCATCCGTGTTTGGATCTGTCGCTCATGCTAGCCGACAGCGACAGTTACTTGCAGTTGCCACCAGAATTTGCCAGCGCCGAGAGTATGCAGCTTTGCCCGCGGCCGCAGCAGTTGCTGGCGGGTGTGAGTGCCACCGAGTTGCAACAGGCCTTAGTTTCCGCTGAGGCAACCCGGGCAGCGGAGCACGCGCCGTTGGCTTGGGTGGCTAATGAACGACTTTATCTGCGCCGTTTTTGGCGCTATGAACAGCATATTAAGGCTGATCTGGCGCAGCGCATGGCCCGCCAACCAAAGCGCGATAGCGCCAACGTACAGCGAGTCTTGCAAAACCTGTTCGGCGATAAATTTAGCTGGCAGAAACTCGCTTGTGCCATGGCGCTGCGAAGCGGCTTTAGTATTATCACTGGTGGCCCAGGAACTGGTAAAACCTATACCGTAGTGCGTTTATTAGCCACCTTGTATCAACTACATAAAGGTCAGCAACCATTACAGGTTAAATTAGCCGCACCGACCGGTAAAGCGGCAGCACGCATGACCGAATCGATCGGCAACGAGTTGACTACTATGGTTAAATTCGACAGCCGCTTAGGTGATCTGGATGCCACCGCAGTTACCTTACATCGGCTATTGGGTAGCCAACCTAACTCGCGTTTTTTTAAACGCAACGCAAGTAATCCGCTGCTTGCTGATGTCGTTATCGTGGATGAAGCGTCGATGATTGATGTCGAGATGATGGCTGCGCTGTTGGATGCCTTACCTGAGCACACCACACTCATTTTATTAGGTGACAAAGATCAACTAGCATCAGTGGGTGCCGGCGCTATTTTAGGCCAGCTGTGCCGCGATGCTGAATTAGGCAACTATCAGCCAGAGCTGGTGGACTGGTTGCAAGCCGCAACCGGACAAGCACTGCCGAGACAAGTGCATGCTGATCCACAGAGTTTGCTTGCCAGTGCCCACTATCACCAACACACCGTGATGTTACGTGAAAGTCGCCGCTTTAATGCGGAGCAAGGCATCGGCAAGTTGGCTGATGAGATCAATCATCAGCGCAGTGACTGGCTCGGTCACTGGTTGCAGCAGCAACGCGATGGCCAGTTGGCAGCACCACAGTTCGCCAACATTCGTTATCTCAATCCAGCGCAATGGCAGCACACCAGCGTACGCCAATTGGTGCAGCAAGGTATGCATGATTATCTGCAGTTACTAACACCGCCCACCACTGCCGACGCCGCCGCTCTGGATGCCTGGGCAGGGGCGCTACTTGAGCAGTTTAGCCAGTTCCAAGTGCTGACCGCTGTGAACCATGGTGACTGGGGTATGCATCATCTAAACCAAACGATTAAGCAGTGGTTGCACCCAAATCAACAGGACAGCACCTGGTATCATGGTCGCCCCATTATGGTGACTCGTAATGACTATAATATTGATTTGCGAAATGGTGATATTGGTATTGCCGTGCAGGTCAGTGAGAACGCACCGATACGGGTGGTATTTCTTGATCAACAGCAAGGAATTCGCTGGCTATTACCAAGTCGATTAAGCCATTATGAGACGGTCTACGCCATGACTGTGCATAAGTCGCAGGGGTCAGAATTTGCCCATACCGTGGTGGTGCTGCCTGAGCATGATACGCCGGTGTTGACCAAGGAGTTACTTTACACTGGAGTGACTCGAGCGCGCCAACAACTGACCTTGATCTGCGCCAAACCAGAGGTCATTCTGCGGACCGTGAAAAAACGAGTCGACCGCATTGGCGGTTTGATTGCTGAGGGTGGGGAACAGCACTAAATGGCACAGCTGGTAATCACGGAAACAGTCAGCATTGATGACAGTGAACTGGAGTGGCAATTTATCCGCTCCAGCGGCGCTGGTGGGCAAAACGTCAATAAAGTGTCGACGGCGGCGCAATTAATTTTTGATATTCGGGCATCTAGCCTGCCTGAACTGTATCAGCAACGGCTGCTTGGCAAAGCCGATCACCGCATTACCCAAAGCGGTAAAATCATCATCAAATGCCAAGAATCACGAAGTCAACTAGCCAACCGTGAGAGCGCGTTAGAGCAATTTATTGAGTTAGT
>DIVC01000072.1:23457-48123 GCA_002423905.1 Idiomarina sp. UBA6142 | reverse complement strand
TGGTCGTCAGCTCCACAGATCTGATAACTACCCTGCAGGCCATCTAACTCAGTTTGTTGCCACAAACAAATGTTTGCTGGCAAGGCGACAGGGCGTTTGAATTCTACCTCTAAGCGCTGCATCGCACGGCCACTGTGTCGTTCAATTTCTGCTTGTGCACGAGCGACCATGTACATACCGTGAATGATCGGCTGCTCAAAACCAAACCAACGCGATAACAACGGATGCAAATGAATCGGGTTAAAGTCACCTGATAGGCGCGCGTAATGCCGTCCGGTTGCACTCGCTAAAGACCAGCTACTGAGCCGTTGCCATTGTTCTCCGGGGGCACTAGCTTGCTTTTGTTCACGCGTCTTGGTCACCCGAGGTGGACTATTCTTGGCTCGCACCTGATATTCACTGATGCAACTTGCCACGTGTTGATCAGCTTGCCAAAATTCAACCTCAAACACCGGACGAAGGCGTCGAACCGAGACACTCGGACCACGCGCTGGTAATTGAATGGTAGCCAGCATGGTGAAGCCTTGATTGATCCGAATCGGTGCAAATTGTTGCAAGGAATTACTGACATGCACTAAGCCGGGGGCCGGCCAAGGAAACTGNNGAAAAGCGTTGTAGCTGCTCGTTATTGAAGCCCACCGACTTAAAAGTGCCGCGCATTTTACTGGCGCTTGCAACATGTTCACCGCTGCGTGCAACGGTAAACAATGAACGGAAAAACATGCCCGGCAAGGCGGGTAATATAACAGGACGTTCCGTTTGCATGGTGCATTCCTTCGGGTCTTACCTTCGACCGCGCGCGATCGACAACAGGGTTGTTAATATAACATAATTTTGACTTTAATAGGCAATCATAGCTAGCATCAAGCTACTCTATTCTAAACGGACTCGGGCTATGGCAGGAACGACCTCTTCACAACGTAACGATAAGAAGACCGTCGTTCTACGTTGTATTTATATGTTACTCGCGTTATACGAACGGCCACGAACGGTCTCTGAGTTGCTGGATTATTTTGCTGAGAAAGAATTGGATCTGGTCGATAAACGTACGGTTCAGCGTGACTTAAAAGCGTTAGAGGGGCATTTTGGCCTGTACCGTGACGATGAGCGCAGCAACCAAAGCCGAGCCGATGTATGGGCACTGGACACGGTCGACTTTGAACGCCTGTTAGAAATGGACGATGCTGTCGCGCTGGCACTAGTCATTGCTGAGCAGCAATTGAAAAGTTTAGGTCCAACTCATTTATTTACCCCGGTGAAAGCGCTGTTCAACCGAGCTAGTCATCAGTTAGCAAATCGTGATACTGCAGCTTCGCGGTGGTTGCAGCGGGTCCGTGTCACCTCCGCTTCGCACCGCCTGTTAGGGCCGAATATTGCCATTGACATGAGCGATAAGTTACAGCAAGCGGCGCTTGAGCAAGCAGCAGTGAAGTTACATTATCATCGCCATCGCGGTGACCCGGCAGAGATTTTTAATGCCACCATACTGGGGATGTTTTATCGCGGTGTTGTGGCCTACGCTATTGTCCGACAACATCATGATAAACGGCTACGACAGTTGCCGTTTTCACGCATTAGTAAGCTCGATTTTATTGTGTCGGAAGCCCCCGAAGTTGGCGATTTTAATCTTGATGAGTACACCAAATCCGGTGCCTTAGCGTTTCGTTACGGCGAACCGTTTCGTCTGCGGGCGATCATTTTCAATTCCGTGCGGCGAGAAATAGAGGATGCTCCTTTAGGGGAGCAACAAGTGTTGAGCGAAATTGAAGGGCAACCTTACAACCGGCTATTGGAAGTCACTGTGCCCTACACGCTTAATTTGATTCAGTGGTTAATGGCGCGCTCGCCCTATATAAAAATCGTGGAGCCGGAAGATTTTCGGCAACGGTTTCGTGAAGAGCTGTGTCGGGCTTTACGAAATTTCGATGACGACCAATTACAAATACCGTTGCAACGAACCTTCGGCGGATGATAGCGCTCAACCAGCATAACGGCGGCGGTTCAAAAGCTTAACACGCCATAGTGTAAGCATCGCGTCACGATGCGAGCGGACAACGATTGTTATCGAGGGCCTGGCAGCAGAGACAAAAGTTGACGAATCGGGTTTTAGGGTTCATATTTTAGATAAACACGAAATAAGGATCTTGATTATGGCAACGGTATTGGTTGTTGGGGCAGGGTTAGGCGGTGTATCGGTGGCTTTTGAATTGCGCGAAAAGCTGGCGAAAGATCACCAAGTAATGGTCATCGGCGAAAGTCACGAATTTAATTTTGTGCCATCTAATCCTTGGGTTGCCTTAGGGACACGAACGCGTGAACAAGTGGTTATGCCCATCGGCGACTACTTCAGTAAGCGTGGTATTGAATTTTCTCCGGCCGGTGTCAGCGCTATTGATGCAAGCAAAAAAACGGTGACTCTCGGTGATGGCAGCAGCAAGGATTATGACTATTTAGTCTTGTGTACTGGCCCTAAATTGGCCTTTGAAGCAGTACCAGGTGCTGGCCCTGACGGCTATACCCAATCTATTTGCACCGTCGATCATGCGGTAACTGCTCATCAAGACTTCAACAAGTTGCTGGATAATCCTGGCCCAGTGCTAATTGGAGCATTGCAGGGGGCGAGTTGCTTTGGTCCTGCTTATGAATATGTTTTATCACTCGAATATGAGTTACGGAAACGCAAAATTCGTGATCAAGTGCCGATTACCTTTGTAACCTCAGAGCCATATATTGGTCACATGGGCTTGGGCGGTGTTGGCGATTCAAAGGGTCTCATGGAGGCTAAGTTTCGTGAGCACGGTATTAAGTGGATTTGCAATGCACGGGCAGTCGAGTTTCAAGCAGGTAAAGCGCAATTCGAAGAGCTTAATCGCAAGGGCGAGGTAGAATTTAACCACCAACTTGATTTTGTTCATGCGATGTTTTTGCCATCCTTCAAGGGCTCGCCGGCGGTTGCGGAAGTCCCTAATTTGTGTAATCCAAAAGGCTTCGTTCTGGTTGATAAGTATCAACGTTCACCCGCGTATCCAGATATCTATGCGGCAGGTGTGTGTGTCGCTCTAGCTCCCATTGAAGAGACGCCAGTACCTGTTGGGGCGCCGAAAACCGGGTTGATGATTGAATCGATGACATCGGCAATTGTTGAGAATATTCTAGCTCAGCTACAGCAGAAACCGGTGCATTCGGTGCCATCATTGAGTGCACTGTGCTTGGCTGATATGGGAAACACCGGCATGGCGTTTTTAGCTGTGCCGCAAAATCCTCCGCGTAATCGCAATTGGACTGGCTCAGGGCGTTGGGTTCATTGGGCCAAGGTTGCGTTTGAAAAGTACTTTATGTACAAGGTCAAACGTGGCACCAGCGAGCCTGTTTATGAGCGTATTGGTTTACGCTTTATGGGTGTGAAGCGACTGAAAGAATAAAAAAAAGCTCCCGTAAAGGGAGCTTTTTTTAGTCGATTCACTTAGAAATCGTCTTTTTTCTTATTATCGCTCTTCTTTTTTGCTTCTTCTGGCTTTTTGCCATCGCGTTCAGCTTTTAATTTCGCCAGCTCGGCTTCGCGTTCGGCCTTGCGTGCAGCTTGCTCGGCTTTCATTTTTTCCCGCGCAGCCTCTAGCTCGGTCTTGCGTGCTTCAGCATCTTGTTGCTGTTGAGTCGCTTTTGCCTTGGCGTCATCGGCCTGTTGCTGGCCTTTCGCAGCATCAGTTGCTTGCGCCCACGTTGCTGAACTCAGCATTGTTGCTAAAGCAACACTCATCATTAATAGAAATTTTTTCATAGTAAGATCTCCTTTAAATGCGCCCACGTGCGCTGTGGTGCATGATCATTCAAGACTATTCGACGAGAGAATGATAGATAAAGTTGCCCACTTTGCGGATATTTTACACGTTCTCATGCTGCAGCAGCCATTGCTTTTTATCCAAGCCACCCGCGTATCCGGTCAAACTTCCATCCGTCCCAATAATGCGGTGGCATGGAATAATGATCGCAATCGGGTTGCGTGAATTTGCCATCCCCACAGCGCGCACTGCGTTTACATCGCCTAATTGGCTGGCGATGTCTTTGTAACTGGCAGTTTGTCCATAAGGCACGGTCAATAATGCGCGCCAAACGCGTTGTTGAAACGCTGTTCCTGACGGTGCTAGAGGGAGTTCAAAGTGCTGGCGTTTCCCGCTGAAGTATTCATGCAGTTGCTGTACCGCATGGTGTGCAATTGGACAGCTATCGCTGCTTGAAGTGGGTGAGCAAAACCCCACCTCAACTACGGCGGCGCCATTGCTGCTAACGGTTATTGCTCCCAGTGGACTGGAATAACTGGCATAGAACATGGTCATACACTCATTTGGTTAAAACGCTTAGCTTGCAGAGCCAGAGCATGAAGAATAATGTATGGTTTATCATGAAATCGAAGCCATCGCTAGCAACCTAACGAGTACGCGACCGCCATTAAGGAATTGCCATTATGAGCCACAGTAAGCGTTTTAGTATGGGCCCAGCAGCACTGGTTGCCGCAGCATTTATCGGTCCAGGCACTGTGGTAACGGCCAGCCTGGCGGGGGCGAATTTTGGTTATGCGTTACTGTGGGCTCTGGTTTTTTCGGTCATTGCGACCATGATTTTACAAGAAATGGCTGCTCGGCTTGGCGTGGTCACCCAACAAGGCTTAGGTGAAAATATTCGGGCCATGGCAGCCGCACCGTGGTTGCGCTGGATACTGCTCAGCCTAGTGGTGGCGGCGGTGGTAGTTGGCAACAGTGTTTATCAAGCCGGTAATTTGTCGGGAGCAAGTCTCGGTTTAGCCGATTTATTGCAAGCTACTGTTATACAACCTAGTTGGTTGCCGATCATGATTGGTGCCGTGGCCGTTGTGGTCTTGGCTACGGGTCGTTATGGTCTAATTGAAAAGGTCCTGATTGGCTTGGTGTTGTTAATGAGCATAGCCTTTGTCGGTACCTTTTTACTCACCAACCCTGACTGGTCTGCTTTACTCAAAGGTTTGCTCTGGCCGTCGCTACCAGCGGGTAGTGTATTGACGGTAGTCGCCTTAATTGGCACCACCGTAGTGCCCTATAATTTATTTCTGCATGCCTCCAGTGCAGCACAGAAATGGCGCAGCGTAGAGCAGCTTTCCGCGGCGAAGCGTGATTTGGCTATTTCGATTCCTTTGGGTGGGCTTATTTCGATTGCTATTGTAGCTACCGCAGCGGCAGCATTTTTTGGTCAAGCTATACAACTGCAGAGTGCCGCCGATTTGGGTCAAGCGTTACGGCCGTTATTTGGTGATTATGCGAGTTATTTTATGGCGACTGGATTGTTTGCTGCAGGTATTTCATCGGCGCTAACAGCACCGCTCGCTTCCGCCTATGCGCTCAGCGGTGTGCTTGGGTTTCGAGCCGATTTAGCCAGCTGGCCCTTTCGGCTGACGTGGTTGATCATTTTGCTGGTGGGTGTGGTGATTGCCTCTAGTGGTTTTCGTCCGGTGAGTGTGATCTGGTTTGCGCAAGTCGCAAACGGTCTGCTGCTTCCGATGATTGCAATATTTTTGCTCTGGGCCTGCAATCAGCAGCGGTTAGGAATTTATCGTAATAATCGTCGTCAGAATGCATTTGGTATTGCTGTGGTTATGGTGGCGATAGGTTTGGGTTTACGGAGCTTAGCAAGTGCCTTCGGTTGGTTGTAAGTGGATTTATTCACCGAATAGTAATTCGATTTCAATACCGACGATCCACCGTGGTTGACGGGTTTCGCTGAGCAATTCACGTGGCCAGTGCAATCCAACCCAGCTTTCTAAGTACAACCAATCGCGATGAAAGCGCTGGCGGTGCAGGCCGCGTAGTCCATAGTCTTGCATGGGCACTGCAGCGCGGGTTTCGCCATACCACCAGAACTCTGCGCCAAGTGCAGTTTCCGGTCCGTACAAGTAGTAGGTTTTATTGGAGAGATGCCAGCGCACACCGTCAGTGCGCTCGGCAAAGGTGCCACGAACCCAGAATTTATTAAACCAATGCTCGCTTAATACGCGGTCATATTCCACCGTTTGGGCAATGCCGAAACCATCGCTATCGCGCCAAAAGCCTACCGACTGCAGGTAGAGCTCACTCACATCTGAAAGCACTGTTTCAAAGCGATAGGTACTACTAATATAAGGGTCGAATGACAATCCGCCACGAAAACCGGCGGAAAAGGAAAGTCGTTGTTGGCTATCGACAAAAGGATCAAAGCCCAACCCCAACATCCATTCTTCATCGGCTTGGTCACGGCGAATCACTGAGGGTCGATTGACAGGTGTTTCGTTAATGAAGTCATCAAAATTACCGCGCCCAACGACGGCGGTTAGACGTTGTTCTGCATGCGGGAATACTACCCGCGCACGAAAGCTAGAATCGAGCTTAAAGCCACCGTATTCATCCCATTCTGGACGTAGGGTGAAGCTACCTGACGCAGTGGTGTAATCGTCAGGGTTGACGTTGTCAGCGAAAAAAGAATCAATCCACCGCGCTGTGCGCTTGACTGTGTTGGTCAAGCCTTCACGAAATTCATCGACCAGCTCAGCGTCTTGGTTTTGCTGTTGATTGTCCGGCGCCGCGAGCGCCGCTGCGGCTAGCACGCCGAATGCCAGTGCACCAATTCGATACCACATCCTGCTCTCCCACATTCCTTGCTAATGAACATACAAGGAATATGGGAATTTGGCTAGCGCTTAAATACTGACTCGTTTGTAGCTGCGGTATTGCGGCAGCCAAAACATACTATCGATACGTTGCTGCAGAGCTTCATCACTTATCTCTAGGGCATGCCCTTGCGCTTGTGCAACTTTGGCGACGTTAAAGGCAATCTGTTTACTGAGGTCGGCAATTTCTGTTAATGAAGGCAGTAAGTGCTCACTGTTACCCTGCGCTCGGGGTGAGCTATCAGCCAAGGTATTGCTTGCAGCCATGAGCATCTCATCGGTAATGATGCGCGCTTTGACCGCTAATACGCCAAGGCCAACACCTGGGAAAATATAGCTGTTATTGCACTGTGCAATGGCAATAGCACGACCATGAATAGTCACCGCCGGGTAGGGACTGCCAGTAGCCACAATCGCGTCACCGTTGGTCCATTCCAACACCTGGGCTGGGTGCGCCTCAATTTGCCGAGAGGGGTTCGATAATGGGAAGATAATAGGCTGTGCTGTGTGCCTATGCATTGCGCGGACTACGTCTTCGCTAAACAGCCCAGGTTGCCCAGATACCCCAATCAATACACTGGGTTTGGCATGCTGCATGACTTCCAGTAAGCTGGGGTAATCCGCCCGCACCGACCAGCTTGAATAACGCTCGCGTGAATGGGCTAGCGCTTGCTGAAAATCACGTAAGTCAGCCATGCTATCGACCACTAAACCAAAGCGATCAACCATAAACACCCGTTCACGCGCTTCGGCATCGCTGAGCCCTTCAGCACACATTTGTTGAATCACCATTTCTGCAATGCCGCAGCCAGCTGAGCCAGCGCCGACGAAACAGACGGTTTGCTCACTCAGTTGTTGGCCTTTGCTCTTACAAGCAGCCAATAACGTGCCGACTGTGACCGCAGCGGTGCCTTGGATGTCATCATTGAAGCAGCAGTAATCATGGCGATATTTGCGCAGAATAGGCATGGCATTCGGTTGCGCAAAGTCTTCGAATTGAATCATCGCCTCGGGCCAGCGCCGCCGTGCAGAGCGCATAAATTTCTCGATAAAGTCATCGTATTCCGCACCACGGATGCGGCGATGACGATTGCCCATATACATCGGGTCGTTCAGCAGCTTGTTATTATCGGTACCAACATCGAGGCAGACGGGCAAGGTATAGGCTGGGCTGATACCGCCGCAGGCGGTGTACAGGCTGAGTTTACCGATAGGAATACCCATACCACCAATACCTTGATCGCCGAGCCCCAAAATGCGCTCACCGTCGGTGACTACAATTACTTTTACTTTACGCTTGGTCGCATTGCGAAGAATATCGTCTAGTTGGTCGCGATCGCTATAGCTAATGAATAATCCGCGCGAACTACGATAAATGTCAGAGAATTGCTCACAAGCATCGCCTACAGTAGGGGTGTAGATGATTGGCATCATCTCCACTAAATGCTCTTTTAACAAGCGATAGAAGAGAGTTTCGTTATTATCTTGAATGGCGCGTAAATAAATATGTTTATCAATGGCTTTGTCAAAGCTTGAGTATTGTAAGTAACAACGTTTCACTTGTTCATCAATGGTTTCATAGCGCGGTGGCAGTAAACCAGCCAAATTGAATGCCGCCCGCTCTTCAGCGGTGAAGGCACTCCCCTTGTTCAGTAAAGGGGTTTCTAACAAACTTGGGCCGGCATACGGAATATACAGCGGACTCTTCATGAATCAATCTTCTCGCACTTGAACTAAAGGGCAACTATTATGGCAAAAAACAAGGAGTAAAACATGGAAAATCCATCATTTGAAATCACCATGCGACTACTGGATAACTACAAGTTTGAAATTGATTTTGGCCAGTTTGGTCAGCTGATTAGTGACGAACCCGAACCATTAGGTGATGGGGAGGGGCCGAATCCAAGCCGCATGTTAGCCGCAGCAACGGCCAATTGTATGGCGGCCAGTTTACTGTTTGCCATTCGCAAATATAAAGGTGATCCGGGCTCAATCAGTGCGACCGCGCGGGGTGAACTGGCCCGCATTGATGGGCGCTGGAGGATTCCGCAGTTAGCGGTCGAGTTACAACTTGGAGCAAGCGCTGAAAGCCTGCCGCAATTTGACCGAGTTCTTGAGCAATTCGAAAATTTTTGCGTGGTCACGCAAAGCGTGCGCGCTGGTATCGAGGTTGCAGTAACGGTTCGAGATAGCAGTGGCGAGGTGGTAAAACAGACTTAACTGCGCCATTAACTGAACAATTGTTTGCCTGAGTTAAGTAAGACCCAACTGGTGAGAATATACTTATCGTTGGAAATAGGTACGGTGCCACGATGAGTATGGGTAAAGTAGGCTGGCGCAATCACCATGCGCCCCTGCTTCGGCTGAATAGAACGTTGTTGATAGTAAAAATCAGTACTGCCACCTTCGGCCACATCGTTCAGATAAAACATAAACAACAAGGAGCGATGGAGCGCCTCAACCGAGTCTTTTTGCGGGTAAACTTCGCAATGCCAGTAATTATAGTTGCCCATACCCTGCGGATATTTCTGTGCTTGAATAGCGCCAAGCCGATAGAGCAATTGCATGTAAGCGGCTTCTTTCCCACTGGCTACTTCATCGAAGTTGTCATTGGTCAGATTGACTGCTTCGCCAGACACCGGGTGACGCACTTGCAACGCCACTGGGGCGATTAACGCAAAGCGGTACTTTTCGAAGTACTTAGTGGCATAACGGGCGGTGGTGGTGCGAATAAAATCGAGCTCAGCGGCATAATCAGCAAAACTATCAAGATATAGGTCTTCACTTATTTTTTTGCTGGTATCTACGCCAGCACCAGTGCGGCCTGGTGTGCGGTGTGGGCTGCCATCAAAAGTCTCGATAAAACGCTGACAAAATTCAGCGGGCAGAGCATCGTCGTACACCTCAATAAAATCATTCATCAGCATTGGTTTCCTCGGCTAAAAACTGCAGCACCGGCGCGATAGTTGCTACCGGGTCTTCTTCATGTGGAATATGCCCTAAGCTAGCAAAAATCACTAATTGATGATTGGCTATATCGGCCGCATAGCGATGGGCATGACTGACTGGAATGAGTCGATCCAACGCACCCCATAAAATCAGTGTCGGTTGTTGGAGCTGCTGAATCATCGCGCGCTCTTTTGCGACTAAGCGTGGATTATCGAGAGGGTCTTGACGAAATCGATCGCGCAAAGCTTGTCGATTGCCTGCGCGTACAGCCATAGCAAAGTATAAATCAACTAACGCTGCGCTGACTAAGTTGGGATCGCCATAAACATTCTCGACGCTACGGCGAATCACTGAGCGCGGCAGTACATAGTTCATGATGCCGCTAAATAGCGGATTTTGCGCGATTTTAAAGGCTAACGGCACCGATTCAGCTTGCAGTGGGTAACCACCGCTCGCATCGACTAAAATAAGTCGTTCTACGCGACTTGGATGAAGTGCTGCAGTATACCAAGCAATACGCCCACCCAGTGAGTTACCCGCCAGATGAAAGCCGGATAAGTTCAAGTGATCAGCCACAGCGATTACAAAATCAGCGTATCGTTCAATACTGTAGTCGCGGTTCGGGTCGGGGCCGGTTAAACCAAAACCTGGTAAATCCACTCGAATCACCCGCCGCTGGGTCATCAGCGCGTCGGTCCAGCCATCCCATGTATGCAGACTTGCACCGGTGCCATGAAGCAACATAATTGGCGTAGCGCTGCTATCGGTTGGGCCTTGCTCACGGACATGCACCTGCATACCTTGCAGGTCAATAAAGCGCGATGGTGGTGGCGCCCACTGTGACTTTAAGTCAGCCAGTGGGCGGTCGGGCGCCCAGTGCCAGACCACCAAACCAACCACTAGCAGCGCCAATAATGCCACCAGCATAATGATAACGAGTGCTAACTTGGGCAGCCACAGCATCAGCAATTTCGTCTACAATTTGGTTAAACGCAAATAAGCCGTCAACGCTTGCCAACCCTGGGGGAATTTTTCTTTGGCATCGGCATCACTCACCGTTGGGCGGATGATCACCGGTTGCCCAGGGCGCCAATCGGCGGGGCATGCGACTTCTTGTTTATCAGTGATTTGCAAGGCATCGATGACTCGAATGATTTCGTCAAAGTTGCGCCCAATGACCATCGGGTAGGTCATGGTGAGACGGATGCGATGATTGGGGTCGATAATAAATACCGAACGAACCGCAGCTGTACTGCTCTCGCCCGGATGAATCATGTCATAGAGCTGGGCTATTTTTTTATCTTTATCGGCCACAATGGGGAACTCGAGCGAGGTGTTTTGGCTTAAGTTGACGTCGTTGATCCAGCGCATGTGCTCATTAACGCTGTCGGTTGAAAGCCCGAGTGGCTTGACGTTACGTTTGGCAAACTCAGGCGCTAATTGCGCAGTACGACCCATTTCGGTGGTACACACTGGGGTGAAATCAGCAGGGTGACTGAAAAAAAACACCCATGACCCAGCGCTCCACTGATGAAAGTCAATTGGACCTTGAGTGGTCTCAATACTGAAATCTGGGGCAATGTCGCCAATTCGTAAACCCATTGTGTATTCCTTCATTGATGAACCGGTAAGCACTGTCATCATAACCAACTTCAGCCCGAAAGATTAGTCCAATTTGTTATGGATAAGCGCAAACTAGATATTTACTTACATTTTAGAGCGGAATAAAACATTACCTTTATACGTCCTTAAACTACACTGCTTTGATTCGTGTTCAAGCTCGCGACGGTCTATTCAAACAAGGGAAACAATTATGCGTTCATTGATACTGACGGTTATGTCGGTCTGGGTGTGGGTGATGTCGGCAACCACAGCAGCTAGCACCACGGCACAATTTGATGGGTTACTCGAAAAATTGGTCGCCGCCGATAAACCAGGGGTCAGTGTGGTCATTTCCCGCGACGGACAGGTGATTTATCAAGCTGCACGAGGTTTGGCTGAGGTATCCACGGGTAGGGCAATTGCCGTCGATGACATATTTCTTATGGGGTCGATCACCAAACAATACGCCGCTGCCGCACTGCTCAAGTTAGCGGCTGAAGGTAAAGTCGATTTATCCGCATCGGTGGCCAGCTATTTGGATGATCAACGCTTTGCCGATGTGACCGTACAGCAATTGCTCAACCATACGTCGGGTATCGCCAGTTATACCAGCATCCCCGGCTATTGGATGGATGAACGCATACAAAAAGACCTGACCACCGCGCAACTGATTGAAGTGTTCGCCGATTTACCGCGTGACTTCCCAGCTGGATCCGCTTGGGCCTATAATAATTCTGGTTATGTGCTGGTCGGCGCGGTGATCGAAGCAGTCACGGATATGAGTTGGCATGCCTATATTCAGCAAGCATTGTTAGCGCCGTTAGAGCTCACCGTAACCGGTTATTATGCTGATGCCAGCGCCCAACCCAATGTCATTCAAGGCTATACCGGTGGTGAGCAACCGCTGCCAGCGCTGAAAATTAGTCTGACCCAGCCCCATGCCGCCGGAGCACTGGCTGCAACCGCATTAGAAATCGATCGCTGGCAGCATGCATTGCACACGGGCAAAGTGTTGCCTGCGGATTGGTATGCGCAAATGGTAACGCCTACCGCAGTGATGCCAAGTTACGGCTATGGTTTAGGCTTAGGGAGTTTTCTCGGTGAAAGCGTGCGTGAGCACAGTGGCGGTATTCATGGCTTTGTCACCAATGGTGTCTGGTTTGAGCAGAGTCAGTTATCGGTAGTCGTGCTGGTTAACAGTGATACTCCGCAACTGCCGCCGAATATGTTGAGTCTGCGCTTAGCGGCGTTGGCCATGGGTAAAACCTTACCAGCCGATTTACCGGCACAACCTATCAGTGTAGAAGCCATGCAGCTGCTTCACGGGAGCTATCAAATTGATGCCGATACCCAACGTTACTTAATCTATCGCGATGGTGAATTATTTAGTCAACGCCAAGGCGGTGGCGAGGCTAAAGTCATTGCTGTTGGCAACGACACCTTCGCCTTACATGATTCGTTGGCGTATTTTACCGTGGCATATAACGACGATGGCAGTGTCAAAGGCGTCGACTTCTACCAAGCCGGTGCAGATAGTGGCGACTTTGCCAATAAAGTCAGCAATGAGGTGTTGGTACGGCCGTTGATCGCGTTGACCGAACAGCAGGCCATGCGCTTAGTGGGTAAATATGAACTGCAACCAGGATTTATTATTACGGTGCGTTACGGTGATGACGGTCTGACCGCTCAGGCGACAGGTCAGAATTCATTTGCGTTATCCGCCGCATCAGCCAATGAGGTGTACAACACCCAGTTTGGCATCACGCTGTTATTTGATGCCACTGATGAGATTCCGCAACAGCTGACTCTGGTGCAAGGCGGGGTGCGGATGCCGGCCCCGCGGGTGACCAATTAGGTAAGCTGTCTAGACAACAAATTCACACTTGCTTACAAGTTTTGAGTAGTCACTAAGAACTTTATTGTCGCCGTTATCGACTATAGTTAAGGAAAGCGCAAAAGCTATTGGCAGTAAGGAGGCAGTATCATGCACCATTCACAGAGATTGCAGGTTAAAAATGCAGCGAATGCTAAGGTCAGTTTGACCAAGTTATCGCTGCTGGCCCTATCCACGTTGTTAGCCAGTGGCTGTGTTAGTGCAGCACCAGCGCAACAAACGCAAGTACAAACCCAACAAGTTATGCCACAAGGCAGTTATAGCGAGGCTGAGATTGCCCAGTTATTGGCACCGATTGCCTTGTATCCCGATAGCTTATTGAGTCATATCTTGATTGCTGCGACTTACCCGTTAGAAGTCATTCAGGCTGAGCGCTGGTTGCGCGATAATCCGCAATTAAACGGTACCGCAGCTGTTGAAGCCGCCACCGATCAACCATGGGATCCCAGTGTGATTGCGCTGACGGCCACACCTGATGTGTTAAAACGCATGAGTGATGATATTGCTTGGACACAACGTTTAGGTGAAGCAGTACTAACCGATGAAGAGCAAGTGATTGCCAGTATCCAAGTACTGCGCGAGCAGGCTTATGCGCAAGGCCAGCTCGCCAGTAACGAACATGTGGTCATTGAACGCGAACAAACCCATAAAACCATTGTGATTGAAACGGTCAAACGCGAATATATTTATGTCCCCTATTATGATTCACGGGTTGTATATGGCGGCTGGCGTTGGTATGAGTATCCACCGATCTATTGGCCACGCCCTACTTTGACAGTAGGTTTTGGCACTGGCTGGTATAACGGTATCTATTGGGGTGTGAGTTATCACGTACCGAGTGCGTTCTACTTCAGTTATATGGCGTGGCCGCAGCGCTACATTGTGGTGAATCATCATTATTATCACCAACCACAGCGTCGCCATCCGCAGCGCTATCATGTTATCGATCAGGGCCAGCGCTGGCAGCATAATCCGCAGCATCGCCGTGGTGTAGCTTATAAGCACCGCGACTTGCAGCGTGATCAGCCGAAATACCAGCGGATTAGCGAACAGTGGCAGCAACCGGCGCAGCCACGTGTAGAACGTCAGGGTAAAACACCGATTGATCGACGTGAGTTAGATCGGCGTGAGTTAGAAACGCGGATACGGCAGAGTCCGGTTGCGGGTCAACCAGAGCGGGTGAAGCAGCCAGAAATGCGAACCACACCGATTGAACGTGGAGTCAGTGACCGTGAGCAGGAGCACAAGCGCGCGCAACAGGCTGGTAAGCAACCGCTTGTGCGGCAGCCGCAACAGCGGGAGGTGACGCCACCGCCAGCGCAGCAGCGGCGGGAACAAATCGTGCGGAAGCCTGAGCAACAGCTCGTGCCGCCGGTTCGGACAATGCCGGTGGAAGCACCGCAAAGGTATCGTGAGAAACCAATGACCACCACACCGGTGCCACGCGAAATCCAGACTCAGCAGCAGTACACGCGCGCTGTGCAGCAGCCTCAGGTAAGGCAACCAGTGCAGCAACCGCAGGTGCAGCAGCCGCAATATACACCACCAGCGCGGCAAGAGGTGCATAAACCNNCCACCAGCTCGTGAGCATCAAACGGGTAAAGGCGATAGACGCCAAATTGACTGACAAACAGGCCGAGCACTTCAAATGCTCGGCCTGTTACTATCGTGAATGGCTACTTTTCGACGGGAAAACCAGCTTCTTGCCAAGCGACAAAACCACCAGCCACTGAAATCGGTCGTTTAAAGCCCATCTGCCGCAAGCTATCAGCCGCTAATGCTGAACGTGCGCCTGAGCGACATATCAAATACACTGGCTGGTCGATGAGTTTGGCGAGAGCCTGATCACCCTCACATAAATGGGCAACGGAAGGATGTAGGTGAATTTTCATTTCTAACACGCCGCGCGGCATATTCACGGCACGGTCAACACTGCCCTGAGCAAATTCTTCCGGTTCGCGCACATCAATGAGCAAGGTATGATGATCAGCCAGCTCCTGCTGGAGTTGCTGCACCGTCACTTCGTTAATACGTGATTTAGCTTCAGCGACTAATTGTTGAGCTGTTTTCATGATGATCTCCTAGAGCACAGATTGGGTGAGTACGATAATAGCCATCAGCCCTAAAAACAAGGCAAAGCCTTTTTGCAAGGCTTGCCGTGGCAGGCGTGAACCAATGAAATTTCCGGCAAAGCTACCGACAATGCCAGCAATCGATACCATGGCAATAATCGGCCAATCAAAATTGAGACCTTGCGCGGTTAACACCGAATAATATTTCGCAAAGCCGACAAATGACTTCAGTGCAATAATCACTAAGCTGGTGCCAATAGCGCGAACCATGGTCACACCGCCGAGTAGCACTAATGCCGGTACAATTAAAAAGCCACCGCCAACACCGACAAAACCAGTGACTGCGCCAACTATCAAGCCATCAGCAATGACTTTGGCAACATGAATGGCTTGTGCTGGCTTATCAGCGCTACGACCGCGCCACATGAATAGCGCAGCGATGGCCATCAGCACGACAAACACACCAAGTTGGATACGGCTATCTACCATCCCGCCGGCCCATGCCCCCAAGTAGGCACCGACCATACCCGGCACCCCAAATAACCAAACATGTGGCCAAGATATCAACTGTTTGCGGATGCTCGGCCAACTGCCAAATAAGCTAATAAAGGCGACAATCAGCAAGGATGAGGCAATTGCCGTGTTGGCGGGCATATCGGCTAAGTACAACAGCACCGGCACGGTTAAAATAGAGCCGCCTGAGCCAAATATACCTAAACTTAGACCAATAAATATCGCACCAAGCAGAGCCAGTACCATAAACAATTATCCTTCTTTTGCTGCGTTGGGTTAACGCAGGGTAACGAACTCTTCCGCCGACGTCGGGTGCAGGGCTATGGTGGCATCAAAGTCAGCTTTGGTGGCGCCCATACGAATGGCAACAGCAAATCCTTGTAAGATTTCGTCCATGCCTTCGCCGATACCGTGTAAACCGATAATTTTTTCTGCGTCGCCCCAGCAAACCAGTTTCACCGTGGTGAGCGCTCGGTGTGGGGTGATGGCATTATACATGGCGGCAAATTGAGACCGGTAGATTTTAACCGCATCCCCATGCAGCTCACGTGCTTCGGCTTCAGTAAGTCCAATGGTGGCAATCGGCGGATGACTAAATACGATGGTCGGAATGTGACGAAAATCCATCTTGGCATCACTCATGGCTGGGTTGAACAGGCGCTCAGCCAGCAAGCGTCCGGCTTTAATCGCGACCGGTGTCAGTTGCGCCGCACCGGTAACATCGCCAACGGCGTAAATACCCGGAACATTGGTGTTTTGCCATGCATCTACCACAATATGACCGAACTCGTCGGTGGCTACACCTGCTGCGGCTAAATTCAGCTCGCTGCTATTGGGGTCGCGGCCAATCGCCCAAATCAGGCAATCAATATCAGTTAACTGCTGACCGTCAGCCGCTGTAATCGTTAACAGTCCATCGGCCTGTTTGATCACTGCGGAAGGGACAAAATGGCGGTGCAGAGGAAGCCGATCGTGTTCCATGCGTTGTAGTAGCATGGTCGTGATATCATGGTCAAAACCGCGTAATGGATGGTCGCCTCTTATCAGTAAATGGGTATCACTACCGAGGGCATGTAAAACCCCAGCAATTTCGACCGCAATGTAACCAGCGCCGACAACAGCGGCTTTGCGTGGTTGTTCGGTGAGGGCAAAAAAGCCATCGGAGTCGATGCCATACTCCGCGCCAGGTAGCTCCGGCCAGCGCGATTTTGCACCACTGGCAACGGTGATGTGGTTGGCATGAATACGCTCGCCATTGACCTCAACGGTATGCGCATCAATAAAGCGCGCAAAACCCTCAATGTAGGTTACTCCATGTGCGGCAAAGCCACGCTGATAGCCACCGTGAATGCGTTCAATATAGGCTTCGCGATTGCGAACTAGGGTGGCCCAGTCAAAACCATTTTGCTGCAGGTCAAAACCATAGGCGGAGCTATATTTGAGTGCCTCAGCAATATGCGCGCCATACCACATCACTTTTTTCGGCACACAGCCCACATTCACACAGGTACCACCCACCGCCTTGGCTTCAATCACAGCCGCTTTAGCACCGCGCTGGGCGGCGCGATTGGCCGAAGCAATGCCGCCACTGCCAGCACCAATGGCTAAATAATCAAAATGTCGGGTGTTACTGCTCATGGTACTGCTCCTTGTTGCCTGTCGATTGAAGGCGATGCCGTGCGAATAAATCTGCGGTATGATCACGCAAAATAACTGCGGGTGCAATGCATGAGCTATACCATTAAGCGCAGTAAACGGCGCACTCTAGCAATAAAAATTAGTGCTGGCGAGGTTATGGTACACGCGCCGTTGCGTATGCCAGAGCGCACTATTGCTGCATTTGTGCACACCAAGCGCGCTTGGATCACTGCCCACGTAGAACGGCAACGCCAGCAATTGCAAGCACTGCCACCGCGTCGGTGGCGCAGCGGCGAGCGCGTCCGTTGGCTTGGTCAGCCCTTGACCCTACAAGTTTTGCCGGCCAAGCGCAATCAGCTTAGCTTTCAGCATGAGCTATTGCAGATTGCGGTGAGTACCCGCAGCAACCCCGTACAAAAAGTACCGCAAATGGTTCAGCAATGGTATCAGCAGCAGGCTCAGCAATGGCTGGATGATTTTTTTGCGCGCTGGCCAAGCGCTCACCCGTTACAGCCAAAAGCTTGGTCGGTTGGAAGTTTTCGCAGTAAATGGGGGCATTGCACGCGTAAAGGCGAGCTAAGGTTTAGTTGGAAGTTGTGGCTGGCGCCTGAGTGGGTAGTCACCGATGTGGTGCTGCATGAGCTGTGTCATTTGCAAGAATTTAATCATTCACCAAGATTTTGGCAGCTGGTGGCGCGTTATGCGCCGGATCACCAGCGCAGCGATCAATGGCTTCGTCAGCACGGCATGACCGTGCTGAACGATGCGTTTTTGGATTATGCCGACTTCTTAGAATAGCCGCATTAGCGGCCACCGGCCGGCAGATTACGCTGTAAAAATTCCGCCATCATGGTACGCAAATGTTGGGTAGTCCCTTGGCCTTCGGCGATACCGTGCGTCCGGTTTGGATAGGCAAAATAATCGAATTGTTTGCCATGCTGAATTAGCGCATTAACCAAGCGTTCAGAGCCTTGGAAATGCACGTTATCATCACCAGTTCCATGCACCAGCAACAGTTTACCTTGCAAGTTTGCGGCATGCGTCAGTGCCGAGGTTTCTTGGTAGGACTCGGCGCTTTCTGGCAATAACCCAGAGTAGCGTTCTTGATAGATGGTGTCGTAAAGCGTCAAATCAGGCACTGGCGCTAACGCCATACCAACGTGAAACGCCTCTGGGTAGCGGAACAGGGCATTAAGTGTTTGCGTACCGCCGCCACTATGCCCCCACATGCCAACCCGGTCGCCATCGATGAAATTCCAGCGTTGCAGCATCGCTTGTAAGGCATCATGTTGATCGCGCACGGTGATAATACCGAGTTGTTTGTAGATCGACCGGCGCCACTCGTAGCCACGTGGTGAACGGGTGCCGCGGTTATCCACCGAGGCGACTAAATAGCCTTGCTGGGTTAAATAAGTATGGAACAAAAAGCGCTCGCCGCCCCAGTTGTTCGCCACTGTTTGGCCCCACGGCTCGCCGTAGACGAACATCACAAGCGGATATTTTTTGCGCGGGTCAAAGTCAGCTGGCTTCATTAAGAAGCCATCTAAAGCGAGGCCGTCTTGCGCCGCCACTTGAAAAAATTCGAACTGTGCTTGGGCAATATCGTTATAGGCTTGTTGCGCATCGGTGTTTGCCTCAATCACCCGTAGCGGTTGATGATCAGGCAGGCTGATCATGCGAGTTACCGGAACTTGCCCAACACTGCTCACGGTATGAACTGCATAGTCGGCATTGGCAGCTAACTGGTAGCTATGGCTACCAGCATGGTCAGGTGTTAAGCGTTCCAACTTGCCGCTGCCATCCAGACTAGCTCGGTATAAGTAGCGCTCGAGGGGGTTTTCGGGCGAGGCCATAAAATACACCCAACCGCTGCTTTCGTTGATTTGTAGCACGTCAATGACATCCCAATTGCCGCGCGTAATGGCGCTGATGCGTCCGCTGTCACGCTGCACCCGGTACAAATGACGCCAGCCTGAGCGTTCACTTAGCCAGGTAAAGGCTTCGCCATTATTGACGAATTGAATGTGATCAACATAGTCCGCCCAACTCTCGGTAGTTTCTCGCAGTAGTTCGCGCACGGCACCAGTTTGGGTATTGGCAATAAACACGGTATTCGTTGCTTGCGAGCGAGGCATTTGCTGAATCAATAATTGCTCACTGTTACCGGCCCACTGCATACGCACCAAATAATGCTGGCGTGAGTCGCCTGGCAGCGGCAGCCATTGGGTATCACCACCGTTGGCAGTAATCACGCCGATGCGCTGAGCGGCATTGGTTTCGCCAACCTTTGGGTAGGGAAATTGTTTTAAGGTGGGGTACAAGGTGTCGGTATTATTAATCATGGTGAACACCGGCGTGCCTGAGGTGTCGAGCTGCCAGTAGGCAATATGCTCGCCATTGGGGCTCCAGGCAAAGCCTACCGTGAGACCAAACTCTTCCTCGTTGACCCAATCAAAGGTGCCATTAACAATAGTCTCGGAGCCGTCATAGGTGAGCTGAGTAATGCTGCTAGTACTTAAGTGTTCAACGTAAATGTTGTTGCGCATTACGTAGCCTACGCGCTCGCCCTGCGGATCAAATTGGGCAAACTGCAGCGTCGATGGCTCGGCGTTACCACCGAGTTGTTGTAGTTTTTCAGTGCCGCGATCGTAAACCCAATAATCACCGTAGGTATGGGTACGCCATGAACGTTTGGTATTGGTAAATAGCAGTATTTTACTGCCATCCGCCGACCAACTGTAATCGTAAATAGCTAATGCCGTATCGGCGCCTGACGGAGTCAATTGGGCCGCGGTCACTAGCACCTCGCGCTGCTGAGTGGCTGGATGATAGCGGACTAAGTCTTCGCCATCACCTTGTGCGGCTGGCTCGAGGTCGGTATAGCCGCTACCATCGGCAAGCCAGCGTGTGCTGCCCACCCGCTTGAGCCGAAATGGATTGTTGCCATAGAGGGTGTCTAGCGTTAATTGTTGCTTATTGGTCGCGCTCGAGCTGCTGCTCTGTTCACTGTTATTCGGGCTTGTGGTACAACCTGCTAGGGCAAGTAAGGCAATAACACTGATGATCCGTGCTGATGGCATTGGCATAATAGATCCTGTGGTTTCGCGGCAGCGTGGGTTGAATATCAAGCCACTTGACCGCACATCAAAAGAATAACTACAGCAGCATTATTCAAGAGGAATTCGTATGAGTCAAAACCCTTTGCTCGGTGAGTATCATTTACCGCCCTTTGCGCAGATAGAAGCAGCTCATGTGCAGCCGGCGATTGAGCAGCGCATTGCTGACTGTAAAGCCATGATCGAAACGGTGTTGACCCGTGGTGATTTCAGTTGGGACGGTTTAGTGGCGCCACTGGAGCAAGTAGACGATGCCCTTGAACGTAGCTGGAACCCGGTCTCGCATTTAAATGCGGTGATGAACTCGGCGGAATTGCGTGCGGCGCACGATACGTGCCTGCCGCTGTTATCTGAGTATGGCACCTTTGTGGGGCAGCACGAGGGGCTGTATCAAGCCTTTAAGAGCCTGCGTGATAGCGACGATTTTAACCAGTTGAGCGAAGCCCAACGTAAAGTGATTGATGATACCCTGCGCGATTTTACCCTGTCGGGCATTGCCTTGCCGGCTGCACAGAAAAAGCGTTATGCCGATATCATGGCGCGCAAAGCTGAGCTCACCTCAACTTTTAGTAATAATCTGCTTGATGCGACCGATAGTTGGCACTATCTGGTCACTGATGAAAGCTTCTTGGCGGGCTTACCACCAAGTGCTATCGAAGCTGCCGCGGCCAGCGCTCATGAACATGATCAGCAAGGCTGGCGCTTTGGTTTAGATATTCCCAGCTATTTACCGGTGATGACCTACGCTGATTCAAGCGAATTGCGCCGTGTAATGTATCAAGCGTTTAGCACGCGTGCGTCGGACCAAGGCCCACAGGCGGGTCAGTATGACAACAGTGCCATCATGGATGAGATCCTATCATTACGCGCTGAGTTAGCGCAGCTACTCGACTTTGCCAACTATGCGGAGTTGTCGATGGCGACCAAAATGGCACAGTCAGCGGATCAGGTGGAACAGTTCTTACGAGATTTGGCGGCGCGTTCACGGCCGCAAGCAGGTGCTGATTATCAAGACATTCTGGATTTTGCCGCGACTGAGCATGGCGTCAACGAACTCGAAGCATGGGATATTGCCTACTACAGCGAAAAACTTAAACAGCGCCACTATCAGATTTCTGACGAGCAGCTACGACCGTATTTCCCTGAACATCAAGTGCTTAAAGGGTTATTTGAAATTTTTAATCTATTGTTTGGCATCAAGGTAGAAGAGCAGCGTGGGGTAGAAACTTGGCATCCAAGCGTGCGCTATTTCACCATCACCGATAGCAACCATGATGTCCGTGGTAGCTTTTATCTGGATCTCTACGCCCGAACGGGCAAGCGTGGTGGTGCGTGGATGGCTGAGTGTGCGGTGCGACGTATTACCACAGACCATCAATTGCAGCTGCCGGTAGCCTATTTAACCTGCAACTTTAATAAGCCACTGGGTGATAAACCGGCGCTATTTACGCATGACGAAGTACTGACTCTGTTTCATGAGTTTGGTCACGGTTTGCATCACATGTTGACCAAAGTCGATGTCGCCGGTGTGGCTGGCATTAATGGTGTCGCCTGGGATGCCGTTGAGTTGCCGTCACAGTTCCTGGAAAACTGGTGTTGGGAGCCAGACGCCCTAGCGCTAATTTCAGGTCATTATGAAAGTGGTCAACCGCTGCCAAAAGCATTACTCGATAACATGTTAGCGGCGCGCAATTTCCAGTCAGCCATGCAGATGGTTCGGCAGCTCGAATTTAGCCTGTTTGATTTATTAATTCATCGCGACTATGGTGGCGAACCAGGGCAAATCCAAGCGATTTTGGATGCTGTTCGCGCTGAAGTTGCAGTACGCATACCGCCTGCGTATAACCGTTTTCAGCACAGCTTTGGCCACATTTTTGCGGGTGGCTATGCGGCCGGATACTACAGCTACAAATGGGCTGAGGTGTTATCAGCAGATGCTTACTCGCGCTTTGAAGAAGATGGAATCTTTAACCGTGAAACTGGGCAAGCATTTCTGCAGGCTATTTTAGAGCGCGGTGGCTCACGCGATGCCATGCTGTTGTTCCGCGAGTTTCGTGGCCGTGAGCCTCAAATTGATGCGTTATTACGCCATTCGGGAATTGCTGTGGGGCATGGGAATACTAAGGCAGTACCCAGTTCACAATTAACAGTAAACTAAGCACAAACAACACAATAAATAGAACGCCAATGGCGATATACAGCGCTGGCTTTCCATGTTGAAAGTCGCGCTGTCGATTTTGTTCGGTTTGCACACCAAATAAAGCCGCGACAACGCTTAACATGACGGAAAAAAAGCTGGGTGATTTAGCCGGGTGTTGCTGAATTAACAAAGCGAATAACTCATCTGGGTTGTTATGCCTTAGTAGCCTAGTTTAGGGCCAGCATGTTCGCCGCTACCGTAATCACGTTTGTTGTCATCACCGAACATGAGTTCGAAGAAATCAAGGAAGTGAAACTGGGTCGAGCGACTCTCACCACTAAACCAGTCGCCCCACGTTACCACATCACCACTGAGAGCACAGATATCAGCAGGTTCAGCAATTTCTGCATCAGCATAATTGGGTTCACAGCCTTGCTTGAGGCCGGTATTCTTCCATGCAGGGCTTTGTGCAGCGCCTAATAAGGCGATAACAGTTAACACAGCGATGGTAGCGAATGGATAACGCATAATCCCCCCTGATGTTGCCCCGATGATTAAAAAGTATCCAAAATATAGCAGCAAAACACCGATTTTGCTATGTGCACTGGCATATATTTTTGACTGATAAGCGCGCTAACCTCTGGTAAACTATACGCAGTCACAGCTTTTGGAGATCAGCATGTCCAAGTTTTTAATTGCGCCGTCAATTTTATCGGCAGACTTTGCCCGCTTGGGCGAGGATGTTGAAGGTGTGCTCGAAGCCGGTGCCGATGTGGTACATTTCGATGTGATGGATAACCATTTTGTGCCGAACTTGACTTTTGGCCCAATGATTTGTCAAGCACTGCGAAAATACGGCATTACTGCGCCTATCGATGTGCATTTGATGGTGCAACCGGTGGACCGAATGATCGAGGATTTTGCCGCAGCAGGCGCGTCAATTATTACCTTCCATCCAGAAGCATCGACTCACATTGACCGCTCTTTGCAACTGATCAAAGCTGCTGGCTGTCAGGCCGGTCTGGTATTTAATCCCGCCACGCCACTGCATTATCTCGACTATGTGATGGATAAGGTGGATGTAATTTTGCTGATGTCGGTGAATCCAGGCTTTGGTGGCCAGCAATTTATCCCAGCGACACTGGATAAGTTGCGCCAGGCACGCCAGCGCATAGAGGATAGTGGCCGCGCTATAAGGCTCGAAGTGGATGGCGGCGTGAAAGTCGATAATATCGCCGAAATAGCCGCCGCTGGCGCAGATATGTTTGTCGCCGGATCGGCCATTTTTAGTCAACCAGATTACGCCCAAGTGATCGCCCAAATGCGGGCTGAATTAAGGAAAGTGCAGGCATGAGTAAACCGATTGTATTAAGTGGCTGCCAACCGTCGGGCCAGCTCTCTATTGGCAACTACATTGGTGCCCTGCGCCAATGGGTAAACATGCAAAGTACTCATGATTGTCGGTTTATGTTGGTCGACCTGCATGCTATTACCGTGCGCCAAGATCCAGCAGCGCTGCGCTCGGCCACCCTCGATGGCTTAGCGCTCTATATGGCTTGTGGATTAGATCCAGAACAAAGCGTGATTTTTGTGCAATCGCACGTGCCTGAGCACGCGCAGTTGGCGTGGGTGCTGAATTGCTACACGCAAATGGGCGAACTCAATCGTATGACCCAGTTTAAGGACAAGTCTGAGCGTCATGCCAGCAACATTAACGCCGGTTTGTATACGTACCCGGCTCTTATGGCGGCTGATATTTTGTTGTATCAAGCTAACCAAGTGCCAGTTGGTAATGACCAAAAGCAACACTTAGAGTTAGCGCGCGATGTTGCTACTCGCTTTAATAACCTATACGGCAACGTGTTTACCATTCCGGACCCGTTTATTCCGGAAGTCGGCGCGCGCGTGATGAGTTTGCAAGATCCGCTCAAGAAAATGTCGAAATCAGACGATAACGAAAATAACTATATTGGTTTGCTGGAAGACCCGAAGAAAATCGAGAAAAAGCTGAAACGTGCGGTGACCGATTCCGACGAGCAAGCCCGTATTTTCTTTGACCCGGAGCAAAAGCC
>DIVC01000072.1:21805-23439 GCA_002423905.1 Idiomarina sp. UBA6142 | reverse complement strand
GCTGCCGTAGTGGCTATGTTAGAGCCGGTGCAGCGCCGTTATGCCGAGTACCGCAGCAACCAAGATTACCTCAATGCAGTGATGGCCAAAGGCGCAGAGGCTGCCTCGGAGCACGCAGCGATCACCTTACGCAAAGTCTACGATGTGATCGGCTTTGTGCCGCGCCCCTAACGCCGACACAACCCTATGCTGCTGCTGATCGATAATTACGATTCATTTACCCACAACGTCGCGCGCTATTTCGCTGAGCTGGGCGCTGCTATTGAGGTGGTGCGTAACGATCAGATCAGCCTCCAGCAAATGGCCAAGATGCCACTCAGGGGTCTGGTGATCTCACCAGGGCCTTGCACTCCAAACGATGCTGGTATCTCGCTGGCTGCCATTGATTACTTTAAAGAGCGGCTCCCCATTTTGGGAGTTTGCTTAGGACATCAAGCTATCGGTCAGGTATTTGGTGGCAAGGTGGTACGTGCCGATCAGGTGATGCATGGCAAAACCTCGTTAGTCGAGCATCAGCAAGGTGGCTTATTGCAAGGGTTACCGAGCCCATTCACCGTGACGCGCTATCACTCCTTGCTGGTTGAACGCACTAGCCTACCCGACTGTTTGGTCGTCGATGGCTACAGTTACAGTAGCAAGCAAGAGCCAGAAATTATGGCCATGCACCATTGCCAGCTGCCGATTTTTGGTGTGCAGTATCACCCTGAAGCGATTGAAACTCAGCACGGACACGCGGTGTTCAAAAATTTTCTTTCTCATTGCGCATAAAAAATCGTCAAATCTGAGCCTTTCTGAATAGAAATTCATACTGAGTGCACGCTTAACTAAACCATCGTTGCTCCTCTAATTTTCCTTGCGGCGGGCACGACAGCAGGCTAAATTTCTGGCATACTCAATAGGTCTATTTTTCGCGTCAATCAACACCACCGAGGGAGCTTTATGTCCAACCAGCAAACTGTGAATCGAGCCGATTTTGATCAAGTGATGGTGCCTAATTATAGCCCATCCAAAGTCATTCCAGTGCGCGGCGTTGGCTCGCGGCTGTGGGACCAAGAGGGGCGGGAATTCATCGATTTCGCTGGTGGTATTGCGGTGAACTGCCTCGGTCATTGTCATCCTGCGTTGGTTCATGCGTTAACCGAGCAAGGCAACAAATTGTGGCATTTGAGTAACGTGTATACCAACGAGCCAGCTATTCGTTTGGCACAGAAATTGGTCAACGCCACCTTCGCCGATAAAGTGTATTTCGCCAACTCGGGCGCTGAAGCGAACGAGGCTGCATTGAAGCTGGCGCGGCGTTGGGCACTGGACAAATTTGGCGCGCACAAAGACCAAATCATCTCGTTTACCAAGAGCTTCCATGGCCGTACCTTCTTCACCGTTACTGTCGGTGGTCAGCCTGCTTATTCCGAGGGTTTTGGCCCGAAACCAGGTGCTATTGAACATGTTGCCTATAACGATTTAAGCGCGTTGGCGGCAGTTATGTCCGATAAAACCTGTGCGGTGATGATTGAGCCACTGCAAGGTGAAGGTGGTGTCATTAGTCCAGATATCGACTTTATTAAAGGTGTTCGTGAGCTCTGCGATAAGCACCAAGCGCTGTTGATTTTTGATGAAGTGCAAACCGGCTTTGG
>DIVC01000072.1:4903-21666 GCA_002423905.1 Idiomarina sp. UBA6142 | reverse complement strand
AAGCACCGTGAAAAGCTGTTCAAGCAGCACTTGGCCGCTATCAACGCAAGCTATTCAGTATTCAAAGATATTCGCGGCAAGGGTATGTTGTTGGGTGCTGAGCTAAGCGATGCATTCGCTGGTCGTGCGCGTGATTTCTTAAATGCCGCCACCGATGCTGGCGTATTTGTGTTGATGGCAGGGCCAAACGTGATTCGTTTTACCCCGTCACTGGTAATTCCAGAGCAAGATATTGCCGAAGGAATGCAGCGTTTTGAAAAAGCGGTAGCCAGCTTAGTGGGCTAAACCACTAAGGAGACCTGTATGTTAGTGGTTCGTCCGATTACGCCGCAGGATTATGCGGCGTTATACACCTGCGCTGTAGAATCTGGCCATGGCTTTACCTCATTGCCAGTGGATGAAGGGTTGTTGCGGCGCCGCATTGCCCGGGCGCAAGAAGCTTTCGCCCGTACTCATGTCAGTGAGCCGGGCGAAGAAGGGTATTTGTTCGTTATGGAAGATAGCAGCACCGGTGAAGTGGTCGGTTGCAGTGCTATTGAAGCATCGGTCGGTTTGAGCGAGTCGTTTTATCATTACCGGCTGGGCAAAGAAGTGCACGCTTCACGCGAGCTGTCGGTCTACAACGAAGTTGAAACCTTAACTTTATGCAACGATTACACAGGCGTGAGTGAACTGTGTACCTTGTTTTTGCGTGAACCCTTTCGTAAACATATGAACGGCCGAGTATTGTCGCGTTTTCGTATGCTCTTTATGGCGGAGTTTAAACATCGCTTCAGTAACACCGTGATTGCCGAAATGCGCGGTGTTTCAGACGACAACGGGCACTCACCGTTTTGGCGCTGGTTGCAACAACATTTTTTCTCGATTGATTTTACCCAAGCCGATTACTTAACCGGTATTGGTGAAAAAACCTTTATTGCTGAACTGATGCCGCGCCATCCTATTTATGTGAAATTATTGAGTGCCGAAGCGCAAGCGGTAATTGGCAAGGTACACAGTAATACCCGCCCAGCCTTAGCTATGTTGGAAAGTGAAGGTTTTCGTTGTCGCGGTTATGTGGATATTTTTGATGCCGGACCAACCGTTGAGGCCGATTTAGTGAATATTCGTAGTGTGCGAGACAGTCAGCGCATGCCAGTAAAAATTGCGGGTGTTCAGAGTACCGCACGTTACATTGTCTGTAATACACGGTTGGCAGATTTTCGTGCTGGCCAGGCCCACGTTGATATTCATTCTGATCATGTGGTGATTGACGCCACCGTTGCCAAAGCACTGCGGATCACCGCCGGTGAATCTGTGCGTTTGGTGGAATTAACAGGAGCATAAACAATGACTGCAGCAAATTTATTCATCAATGGCTCATGGATTGCCGGCGAAGGTACCGAGTTTGAATCCATTAACCCTGCTCGTAATGAGGTGGTGTGGCAGGGCAAAGCAGCGACTGAGGGACAAGTGGACAGCGCCGTTGTAGCCGCTCGTCAAGCCTTTCCAGACTGGGCTGATCGCAGCGTTGAAGAGCGATTAATGATAGTCAAACGCTTTGCAGAACTGCTGGAGCAACATAAGACTGAGTTCGCCCAAATTATCGCTGAAGAAACCGGTAAGCCGCTATGGGAAACTGCCACTGAAGTGGGTTCAATGATCGCCAAAGTGGCAATTTCTGAGCGTGCCTATCATCAACGTACCGGCGTGGTAGAAAACCAAATGCCCGGCGCCCAAGCATTTATTCGGCATAAGCCGCATGGTGTGGTGGCGGTTTATGGCCCCTACAATTTTCCAGGGCACTTACCCAACGGACACATTGTGCCGGCATTGATTGCTGGCAATACCATTGTGTTTAAACCGAGCGAACTAACCCCTAAAGTAGCCGAGTTTACGGTTAAAATGTGGCAACAAGCAGGCTTACCAGCCGGAGTGTTTAATTTAGTGCAAGGTTTGGTGGACACCGGCAAGGCGCTCAGTGCCCATCCGCAAATTGATGGTTTGTTCTTTACCGGATCATCAAACACAGGACACGTTTTGCATAAGCAATTTGCTGGCCGTCCAGACAAAATTTTGGCTTTGGAAATGGGTGGTAACAACCCGCTTATCGTCCGTAACGTAAGTAATATCGACGCGGTAGTCTATGACATTGTGCAGTCAGCCTTCGTTACTAGTGGCCAACGCTGTACCTGTGCACGGCGTTTATTCTTGGAAGCGAATGCGCAGGGCGATGCGATTTTAGCGCGTTTATTGGAGGTTACTGCACAGCTACAAGTCGGTGATTACGCCGCTGACCCGCAACCGTTTATGGGCGCCATGATTTCCGCCAAAGCGGCGAGCACTATGGTCGCTGCTCAAAATGATTTGATTGACGCTGGCGCCAAGCCATTGCTGCGTATGAAGCAACAGGATCATAATTTAGGTTTTGTGACTCCCGGTATTATTGATGTGACTGAGGTTGCCAAGATGCCGGATATCGAGCATTTTGGGCCATTGCTTAAAGTCTATCGTTATACCGATTTCGATGCTGCCATCGCTGAGGCTAACAATACCTCGTTCGGTTTATCGGCGGGCATTTTATGTGATGATGAAGCCAGTTATCGTTATTTCTTCCGCCGTATACGCGCCGGTATTGTGAATTGGAATAAGCCGATCACCGGTGCCAGTAGTGCCGCCCCCTTTGGTGGCATCGGTAGTAGCGGCAACCATCGTGCCAGCGCCTTTTATGCGGCTGATTATTGTGCCTACCCAGTGGCCTCAGTGGAAGCTAAGGCGATGGCATTACCGGAACAACTCGCACCAGGAATCAAACTATGAGTAAGCCGACTATGAGCGCCGTGGTGGAATGGCGGCAGGATAATATTTTCAGCGCCACTTCTGGCTCCGGTCATGAGCTGGTTATGGATGGTGATAGAGAGCAAGCTGCCAGCCCCATGGAACTGGTATTGATGGCCGCAGGTGGGTGTTCATCGGTGGATGTAGTAAGTATTCTCGGTAAAGCCAGACAGCAGGTTAGTGCCTGTCGCTGTGATGTCACCGGTCAGCGGGCTGACGCAACGCCTGCGGTATTTACCGATATTCATCTGCATTTCGTGGTGACTGGCCATGCTGTTGCCGCCCAACATGTTGAACGTGCGGTGGCATTATCTGCCGATAAGTACTGCTCGGTGGCCAAGATGCTGGAAGCATCGGTGCGGATCACCCATAGCTTCGCTATCGAAGAGGCTTAAATATCTCAATGAATTACCGCCATAGCTATCATGCTGGGAACTTCGCTGATGTGGTTAAGCATGCACTGCACTGTATCTGCTTGGCTTATTTGCGCCAGAAGGATAAGCCATTTTGGGTGCTCGACACCCACGCCGGTATGGGTATGTATGATTTACTCGGTGAGCAAGCGAGCAAAACCGGTGAGTGGCAGCAAGGCATTGCCAAGATACTTGCCGCAGAGCAGGCACCGGCGGCTTTGCAAGATTACCTAGCGGCGGTGCGTAGTCTGAATAGTGACGGGCAGTTACGCTGGTATCCCGGTTCGCCGTGGTTGACGGCCAAGCAGTTGCGGCCACAAGACCAACTCACCTTGTGTGAACTACACCCAGTTGATAGCCAGTTATTGCGCGACAATGTGGCTGAGTTCAGCGCGCTGGGCAGCATTAAGGTGATGCCGCAGACCAATGGCTATGGCGCTATCAAGGCGTTACTGCCGCCGCCACTTAAGCGTGGTATGGTGCTGATTGATCCACCGTTTGAGCAACGTGATGAATTTGCTACCGTAGTACAAGCTCTTGCTGATGGCATGAGACGCTGGGCCACCGCAACCTATGTGGTGTGGTACCCGATTAAAGATCCGCTTGTAGTCGGCGAATTCCATCAAAACGTGGCGGCAATTAATGGGGTAGATAAGCTGTTTGCCACCGATGTATTGGTGCGTACTGCACTCGATCGCACCACGCTCAATGGCTGTGGTATGTTGTTTATCAACCCACCCTATGGCGTAACCAGCCAAGCCGCCGAGGTGTTAGCCTTTTTAACGCCGCTGTTAGCACAAGATCGTGGTGCACAGTGGCAGGCAAAGTGGTTAAAAGGTGAGTAGATGTAGCTAGCGGCTGAGCCAGTCCACTTGGCCGCCATGGCGTTTTTTATGCAGAATTTCTTCCACTAATGGAGCCAAAATTAACTCCATGGCAAACACCATTTTTCCGCCCGGGACCACCAAAGTATTCATCCGCGACATAAAGGCACCGTCTATCATTTGCAGATAGTAGGGAAAGTCGACTTTGTGCATATTACGGAAGCGAATCACCACAAAACTCTCATCCAACGACGGGATATCTTTGGCACTAAATGGATTGGATGTATCGACGGTTGGCACGCGCTGGAAGTTAATATGAGTGCGCGAAAATTGTGGCACAATATGATGAATGTAGTCTTCCATACTGCGCACAATGCTTTGGGTGACCGCCTCTCGCGAATGACCGCGCTCTGACGTGTCGCGTAGCAGCTTCTGAATCCACTCTAAGTTGACAATAGGCACCATGCCAATCAATAAATCGACATGCTGGGCAACATCATAGTCAACTCCCGTCACCCCGCCATGCAGGCCTTCATAAAACAATAAATCAGTGTCGGTTGGTAGGGCTTCCCACGGCGTAAAGGTGCCTGGTGTTTGGTTGTAAGGCACGGCGTCATCAAAACTGTGCAGATAGCGGCGTACTTCACCATGACCAGTTTCTGCGTATTGGCGAAACAAGGCTTCAAGCCGATTAAAGTCATTGGCTTCAGGGCCAAAATAGCTAATATGCCGCCCTTGTTCTTGTGCCTTGCGAATAGCGACTTCCATTTCTGGGCGTGAATAGCGGTGGAAACTATCACCTTCGACAAAGGCCGCAGCCACCGATAGGGTGCGGAAAATCTGCCGCAACGCCTGACTGGTAGTGGTTGTGCCCGCGCCGGATGAACCGGTTACGGCAATAATCGGATGTTGTGCCGACATAACTGCTCCGCAAGAAAAGGAACAAATGTTATACGGGCTCAGCGTTGCGGGGTCAAGTCGGTGTAGTTGCGGTCGATCAATAGTGTGGTGGTATTTCGTCGGCTGGATTGTTGCTATTTGGCCCCTGATTATCGTGCAATTGTTGTACTCGGCTAATCATCACACTGAACTTACGCTGCAGCTCATCCAGTTGCGCTGTCTGTTGGGTTAGTAACTGATTCAGTGTTTCAATAGTGTCTTCTTGAAACGCTAATTGGCTCTCTAAGTCAGCCAAACGTTGGATTAACTCATGTTGTTGTAGCGAAGCCATAGGCAAAGCCCTCAAAATTTGTGTAGTATATCTAGCGCTGGGCATTAGACCCTGTTCCGCTACAGAATTCAATCATGGAGAAGTTATGACCTACTTGAAAACCCCGTTTGCATTGGCCTTAGTAGCCGTTGCTTTGGTTGGCTGCAGCAAGCCAGAACCATACCCAATTTCTGAACAGTTGCCGGCTGAGCAACGCGATCAAATGGGCTATGCCCTTGGCGCATCAGTGGGTGACTTCGTGCACAGCAACCTCGCTAGCCAAGAAGAGAGTGGCTATGTGGTGGACCGCAATGCGGTGATCGCTGGCTTTGTCGATACCCTGCGTAGCAGCGGTAAAATGGATAGAGAAACTCGGCAACAATTGCTTGAAGCGATGCAAGACGAGTTCACTAGCCATCGTAATGATACCCTTGGTGCTAGTGCACAAGCTGATGGGACTGCATTTTTAGAGGCTAACGCTGCTGTGGAAGGGGTGGTGACCACCGAATCTGGACTGCAGTACAAAGTCATTGAACAGGGTCCTGCCGATGCACCAAAGCCAACCGCTGAAGATATTGTTGAAGTGCATTATGAAGGTCGTTTGGTGACGGGTGAGATTTTCGACAGTTCGCTAGACCGCGGTGAGCCACTGGTGATTCCATTAAATCGTGTGATCAAAGGCTGGACTGAGGGTGTGCAGTTGATGTCAGTTGGTTCTACCTATCAGTTCGTGATTCCAGCAGAACTTGGTTATGGTGCGCGTATGGCAGGCTCTATTCCACCAAACTCGACGCTGATATTTGACGTGCAATTGTTGCAAATTATTCAGCAAGAAACAGCAGATCAAGCGGAAATTGAGATCGACGGCAACAACTAGTCGGGCAGTGATTTACGTGCTATTGATGCCGCGCCGCGTGTCTAACACGGCGTGGCATTTTTTATTCTTCAACACTGAGAAGTTGGTGGTCAGCGAGCGTCGCTAATAGTTGATCCTCAAAGCCCATGCGTAACTCCAGTGCTTCGCCGAGTTTTGAGACCGCTAGGTCAAAGCCAATAAAAGCATCGTCCATTTGTCGATCAGCAAAGCGGTCACTGAATTCTAACGCTATTTCTGTGGTATCGCTGATCAATGGAAATAAATTATCGGCGAGCTCACGGGTTATCTCAGGAGCCGATTGGCTGTTGCGAATGATTTGGTCATATATTTCAAAATGTCCGGCGGATACGTAGTCGACCAGCAGGTTACAAAAATCGCGGATATCAGCGACAGTCGGCAAAGCCTGATGCTCACGTTCATAAGGCGGTAAACCGGCAATGTTAACGTAACCAACGAGCAGTTGTTGCCGCTCACCCAGCCATGCATCAATCGCTTGGTGTTTACCACTAAAGCGTTGTGCTGCGAGTTGTTGTTTTGTCAGCATAATCTTGCCCTCTAACCCCTTGGGGGTAAGTGTCTATCACACGAGAATCATAGTGCCAATCTTCCGATGATGATAAGCTTAGGTCAACCTATTTCGCTGTTTGCTGAGACTTTGTCATGACTAAACCGTATCAACGCCCAGCTGCTGATGAACCCGCTTGGTGGTTGATTATTTCTGGCGGCGACATCTTAGTGCGCGATGCCGATAAATTGCCACCGCATGGACAGCTACAAAACCTGGCTATGCCTGATTTAAGTAGTTATCAGGTCGTCTATTTAGGTGAACTGCGCGAGCGTAATTGCTATTTGGTTGTTGCTGATTATGGCGATAATAATTTCGGTGCCTTGGGTGAATTTGTTAACCTACGCGAAATTTTAGCACTGGGTGACGATGATTTATTTGCCCATGCCGCCCGTGCCAAGCAAATCACTGATTTTTTGAGTACGCACCAGTTCTGTGGCCGCTGTGGTACCCGCATGCAGGCGGTTGACTGGGAGTTAGCGATGCATTGTCATCGCTGTGAACATCGCTGTTATCCGCGTATTTCGCCATGCATTATTGTCGCTATTCGGCGCCAGAATACCATTTTGCTGGCGCGTGGAAAGCGTCACCCAGAAGGCTTGTTTTCGGTGTTAGCTGGCTTTGTCGAAGCCGGTGAACCGCTGGAGCAAACACTCACGCGCGAAGTCTTCGAAGAAGCGGGCATTCGCATCAAAAATGTACGTTATGTGGGCAGCCAAGCGTGGCCATTCCCGCACTCCTTAATGATAGGTTTTATTGCCGAATGGGACAGTGGTGAGTTACGCCTTGACCCGTTTGAACTCGAATCAGGCGACTGGTTTGCCATCGATCAACTGCCACGCGTGCCATTTCAGGGTACAATAGCGCGTCGCCTTATAGATACCGTAATTGCTGAAATTGAACAGGAACAGAATGGCTCATGACTGAATTAAAAAATGATGTTTACTTACGTGCACTGTTGCGTCAACCAACAGAACGCACGCCGATTTGGATGATGCGGCAAGCCGGCCGCTATTTGCCAGAGTATCGCCAAATACGCAAGCAAGCCGGTGATTTCATGGCCTTGTGCAAGAACCCCGAATTGGCTTGTGAAGTGACCTTGCAGCCGTTGCGTCGATTTGCCTTGGACGCGGCCATTTTGTTTTCCGACATTTTGACTATTCCTGATGCGATGGGCTTGGGACTTTACTTTGAAGCTGGCGAAGGTCCGCGCTTTCAGCATGTGTTACGCAGCATGAGTGCTATCGAGCAACTGCCAATTCCTGATCCAGAAGTTGAATTACGTTATGTGATGGACGCGGTCCGTACGATTCGTCGTGAACTCAATGGTTCGGTTCCCTTGATTGGCTTTTCCGGTAGCCCGTGGACGCTGGCAACTTATATGGTTGAAGGTGGTAGCACCAAGAACTTCAGCGAAGTAAAACGATTGATGTTTGCTGAACCGCAAGCGATGCATGTGTTGCTCGACAAACTGGCGCAATCGGTCACCTTATACCTGAATGCGCAAATTGCCGCCGGTGCGCAAGCAGTGATGATTTTTGATACCTGGGGTGGCGTGCTGAGCCCGCGTGATTACCGTGAATTCTCGCTGGCCTATATGAGCAAAATCGTGAGTGGTTTAACCCGTCATGCCGATGGTCGCCAAGTGCCGGTCACGTTGTTTACCAAGAACGGCGGTACCTGGCTGAATGATATGGCAGCCAGTGGTTGTGACGCTTTAGGTGTTGATTGGACCACTGACCTAGCCACCGCGCGGCAGTTGGTGGGTGATAAAGTGGCACTGCAAGGCAATATGGACCCGAGTATTCTCTATGCGCCGCCAGCTCGAATTGAAGCTGAAGTGGCTACCATCCTCGCCAGTTATGGCAAAGGCAACGGCCATGTGTTTAACCTCGGCCACGGTATTCATCCCGAAGTTGATCCAGAACACGCGGGTGCATTTATTGAGGCGGTGCATAAATTAAGCCCAGCCTATCACCGCTAGGCTACTCGCTGAGCGCTCAATTTGCGGTAAAGCCATATGATTGAGCGTTAAGCGGTACTCCCTCCGTATAACACTGGGTTACAATAGCAACCATGAATGTAGTATATCGAGGGACTTATGGCATTTCGGCAACTGATCAACCCAATTTCTTTGTTTGTAGTCGCGCTGGGCGCCACCGCAGTGTATTTGACGTGGTTTGCAGACAATGGTCCGAGTGCCAATGAACGTCCACAACAAGCGGTGCCAGTGCGGTTACAAACGTTACAAATCAGTGAATTTCGTGATGTCATCGAAGCCTTAGGTACCGCACGAGCGAACGAATCCATCATTGTTACTGCACAAGTCCAAGACATTGTAACCCGTGTCCATTTTGATGACGGTGAGGTGGTTGAAGCCGGTCAGTTGTTAGTCGAAATGGAGTCGCGCGAGGAAACGGCGCGGGTGCAGGAGTTAAAATTCCGTTTAGCCGAGGCGAATCGTCAATATCAACGTTTACTCGATTTGAGCCGTCAAAATGCCGCCTCACAGCAACAACTCGAAAGCCAAGATGTAGTGGTTAAAGAAATTATTGCCCAACTTGAAGTGTCCGAAACGCAGTTAGCGCAAAAGCGCATCAGTGCCCCCTTCGGTGGTCGCCTTGGTGTGCGCCAAATCAGTAATGGCTCGCTGGTCAGCCCCGGTGCGCAAATCACCACCCTCGATGATATATCCCCGATCAAACTCGATTTTAATGTACCAGAGCTATTTTTTGCCAGCCTCAAGGTCGGTCAGCAAGTATCCGCTCGCAGTGATGCGTATCCAGGTGAAGCGTTTACTGGGGTTATTCGGAGTATCGATTCGCGCGTTGATCCACTTACACGGGCGATTCTAGTGCGTGCCGAAATTCCTAACGAGGGCTTAAAGTTGCGCCCTGGTATGCTGTTACGGGTGAACCTGCTGCGCAGTGTTGATAGCACCTTGGTATTACCAGAACGGGCCATTGTACCGATTCAAGATCGGCATTATGTCTATGTTGTCGGCAGCGACAATGTGGCTAAGCAGCAGCAAATTACCATCGGTCGTCGTAAACCCGGCATTGTTGAAGTGGTGGATGGTTTGCAGCCAGGTGTGCGTGTGGTTACCGAGGGTATTGTGCGGCTGCGCGATGGTGTTACTGTCACCGTCATGGAGAACTAAGCCATGCTACTGTCTGATCTGTCGGTTAAACGCCCCGTTTTCGCGTCGGTTGTTAATATTCTCTTATTGGTATTCGGTATTGTCTGTTTCACCCTGTTGCCGCTGCGCGAATACCCTGATATCGACCCGCCGGTAGTCTCTATTGATACCAGCTACCGAGGTGCCTCGGCCGAAATTGTTGAAACCCAGATCACACAAATTATTGAAGACCGTATCAGTGGTATTGAGGGGATCAAAAATATCAACTCGACCAGCCGCAACGGGCGCTCGCGTATCAGTATTGAATTTACTCTGAATCGCGATATTGATGCCGCGGCAAATGATGTTCGAGACCGAGTATCACGGGTCATCGATAGCTTGCCGGAGCAAGTGGACCCGCCGGAAGTATCGAAAGCCGATACTGATGACAACCCCATCGTTTGGTACAACCTACGCAGTGACACCATGACCACTCTTGAACTGAGTGATTATGCCAATCGCTACGTGATCGACCGGCTATCGGTGGTCGATGGTGTAGCGCGCATTCAAATTGGCGGTGAACGTAAGTATGCCATGCGAATATGGTTAGATCGCGATGCTATGGCCGCCCGTAATATCACCGTCACCGATATTGAAAGTCGTTTGCGTGCTGAAAACGTTGAACTGCCCGCTGGCGAAGTGGAGTCGATTGATCGTGAATTCAGTGTGCGGGTGGCACGTTCTTATTTATCTGAGGAAGACTTCAAGCGCTTAGTGATCCGCCGGGGTGACGGCGGACAGTTGGTGCGGCTCGGTGAAGTAGCCCGGGTCCAACTCGATTCTGAAGACGATAGAAGTGAGTTTCGTGGTAACGGTATCAACATGATCGGTGTTGGTATTGTGAAGCAGTCCAAGGCTAATACGCTTGATGTGGTGCAAAACGTCAAGGCGGAAATTGCCCGCATTGCTGAAAGCTTACCAGAGAGTATGATTATCGTTGAAAGTTATGATTCATCGATTTTTATCAAGGGATCAATCGACGAGGTCTACAACACCTTAGGCATTGCGATGAGCTTAGTGGTGGTGGTGATTTACCTGTTCTTAGGTAACGTTCGGGCCACGCTGATTCCCGCCTTAACGGTACCGGTTGCGATTATCGCCTCCTACATTGCCTTATTTGCAATGGGTTTCTCTATTAACCTATTAACCTTGCTGGCATTGGTGTTAGCGATTGGTCTGGTGGTTGACGATTCCATCGTGGTGTTGGAAAACATCTACCGCCGCATTGAAATGGGCGAGCCACCCTTACTGGCAGCCTATCGTGGTGCTCGTGAAGTAGGCTTTGCAGTTATAGCTACAACGCTGGTTTTAATTGCTGTGTTTGTACCCTTAGCATTTTTGGATGGCAATATCGGTCAACTATTCACCGAGTTTGCCTTGGCGATAGCCGCTGCTGTGGCGTTTTCAAGTGTCGCCGCGTTAACACTTACACCCATGCTCAGTTCCAAATTATTACGCAAAAATGAGAACCGTAGTGTGGTTGGACGTACCGCTGATCGCATCTTCGGTTGGGTCGAAGCAGGCTACGTAAGAGTATTACAGCGCACATTGCGCTATCCAGTGATGGCCGCGGTGCTGGTTATTTTAGCGGCGGTGGTGTCTTATAATTTGCTTAAAATAATACCTCAAGAATTTGTTCCACCAGAGGATCGCGGTACATTTTTTGTACAGGTGCGCAGCGCTGAAGGCGCAAGCTTTGAATCAAATGCCGGCCATATGCGTCAAATTGAAACTATTTTAATGAAATATCTTGATAGCGGCGAGATTGACCGTTTGCTGATCCGTACTCCGGGCTGGGGTAATTCAGCGGGCATAGCGATTGTCGGCTCCATTCCGTTTGAACAACGTGATTGGTCTACCTTTGAGCTGATGGATAAAGTACAGAAAGAGCTAGCACAAGTTTCTGGGGTAAGAGCCTTTGGCTTTATGCGCAGCGGTATCAGTGGCGGCGGCGGCCGTCCGGTACAGTTCGTATTACAAGGCAATACCTATGAGCAATTAGCAGTGTATCGCGATATTCTGCTCGATGAAGCGAGTAAAAATCCTAATCTATTAGAGCTCGACAGTGACTTCAAAGAAACCTTACCACAATTGCTGATTCGTATTGATCAAGAGCGTGCGTCTGATTTGGGTGTATCGGTGGGTGATATTGGACGAACGCTCGAGACCATGTTAGGTCAACGTCGAGCCACTACCTTTATCGATCGGGGTGAAGAGTATGACGTAATCCTTGAAGGTGAACGCTCGGATTATCGTAGCCCAACCACGATTGATAATATTTATGTGCGCTCGAACGCGACTCAATCGTTAATTCCATTATCGAATTTGGTCACTATTGAAGAGCGAGCTACCGCGGGCAACCTCAATCGCTTTAACCGGATGCGTAGTATCACCATTGAGGCCAACCTTGCTGAGGGCTACTCGTTAGGTGAAGCGCTCAGTTACCTTGAAAATATAGTACGCGATAAGATGCCGGATGATGTATCGATAGCCTACAAAGGCGAATCTCAGCTGTATAAAGACAGTGGTAGCTCAGTGATCTTTGTCTTTATTTTAGCGCTAGTGATTGCCTATTTGGTACTTGCCGCGCAGTTTGAGAGTTTTGTGCACCCCTTTGTGATCATGCTGATGGTACCGCTGGCACTGCTTGGTGCCATAATCGGCCTGTATTTGGGTGATTTGACCCTGAATATATACAGCCAGATTGGTATTGTGATGTTGATTGGTTTGGCGGCTAAGAATGGTATTTTGATTGTTGAGTTCTCCAATCAACTGCGTGATGCTGGAATGAATTTTGATGAGGCGGTGGTACGTGCAGCACAACAACGCTTGCGGCCTATCGTGATGACGGCGTTTACTACCCTGATGAGTGCGGTGCCGTTGATCTTAGGCAGTGGACCGGGTGCAGAAAGCCGCATGGTTATCGGCGTGGTGATCTTCTCTGGGGTGGCGTTGTCAGCGTTCCTGACAATTTTTGTGATACCGTCACTGTATTCATTGTTGGCGCGCAATACCACGTCGCCGATGAAACGCACCCATGATATTGCTGCCTTGGAGCAGCAGTATCCAGATCGCCGCGCGGAATAATCAGCGCGGCGCTCGGTTTAATCTCATTTAGTCGTCACGCTCACCAAGCACGGCACCCATGCGGGTGACCGTGCCAGGTTCTAAGTCATCGGCAAAATCAATCACATCTTCGGGAAATGCCATGACAATGGTGGAACCAAGTTTGAAATGGCCCATTTCTTCGCCTTTTTTCAGCACAATGGCATTGTCACCGCTCGCTGGATAGTCCCAACTGTGCACTTTGGCGCCGCGCGGCGGGGTGACAGTATCTGACCAGACAGTACCAATACTGGCGACAATAGTGGCACCGACTAAGACCATAGCAAACTTACCAAATTCGCAGTCAAAAATAGCGACGACCCGCTCATTACGGGCAAATAAGTTCGGTACATTAGCCACTGTCAGTGGATTCACCGAATACAAGTCACCTGGAACATAAATCATTTTGCGCAAAATACCATCGCATGGCATATGAATACGGTGATAGTCTTTTGGCGCTAAATAAATCGTCGCAAAGTCACCGTTCTTAAACGGGTGTGCATCACGAGGGTCACCGCCCAGTAGCTCAACCAAACTATAATCATGGCCTTTGGCCTGAAAGATACGACCGTCTTCGATGTCACCCAACTGACTTATTGCGCCATCGACAGGGTGGGCAAACAACTCAGGCTTATCAGCTAATAACGGGCGCAGTTCAGGCTTCAAGTAACGGGTGAAAAATTCATTAAAGGTTTTGTAGGCGCGCGGATCTTCATGCACCGCCTCACTCATATCAATGTTGTATTGCTTAATAAACCAACGAATAAATAGTTGGGTAAACCAACCTGCACGGGCAGCAGCAAATGAGCCCACCAGCCGTGATAGTGCATGTTTCGGGGTGATATGCTGCGCTTGAATTTTTAGCTTGTCCCAATTCACTCTTTTTTACCTCTAGCAGAAACACGAGATGGCTTTTGGCTCACCATCGATTCAATTATCTTATGGAAATTGTACAGTCGAAGGGGGTGTAACGCACCACTTTCTGCTGCCGCGCGTAACGCGCAGCCGGGATCATCAAGGTGTTTGCAGTCACGAAATTTACAGCCCCCCAAGAAATCGCGAAAATCCCTAAAACAATAAGCGACTCGTTCGGGGTCAAGATGCCACAAGGCAAACTCGCGAATACCGGGTGAATCGATGAGCACACCACCTTGCGGCAACAAATAACGGGTGGCTACCGTAGTCGTATGTTGGCCTAACCCGGAATTATCCGAAATTGCGCCAACATCAGCATCAACCTCAGGCAGCAGTACATTGACTATTGACGATTTACCCACTCCAGATTGACCCACCACAATGGATACGTGATTGTTTAAGAAATCGTTTAAGTCATCCATGCCGACGGATACCTTGGCACTGACCCTCAGCACTTGATAGCCAATGGCGCTATACATCGCTAGCGCTTGCTCTATTTCGTCGCGCTCGGTCGTTTCAATGTCATCGAGTAAGTCAGCCTTATTGAGCACAATGACAGGCGTTACTTCAATATCTTCACAGGCGACTAAATAGCGATCGATGATCTGGCTAGAAAATGCAGGGCGCACGCTGGAGATAATTAAAATTTGATCGACATTGGCCGCGACTGGCTTGAGACCATCGTAGTAGTCAGGTCGACTCAACAACGAGCGGCGTGGTTGTACCGCTTCAATCACCCCGCCAACATCGTCATTGGCTTGTTCTTCAATGCGTCGCCAGACCACATCATCGCCACTAACTAACGATTCAACACCACGGCGAATATGGCAGCGAACGGTCTGTTCGTTGCTATCGGCTATAATCGCTTGTTGACCATAGCGACTGATCACCACGCCGGCTTCGGTGGCTCCTAACGGCCCGTCTAATGCTGCGCTATTGTGCTCACCTTGCCCCAAGCGCTTTGCTTGATTGGCGCGCACGCGGCGCAGTTGGCCTTTATTTAACTTACGTTTTGTCACGCCTTGTATGCGTCCTTGATGTACCATTACTGAAACAAAAAACTGGCATTGATCATACCTTAATGCGCACAATAGCGCCTGAACTTAATTATAACTGATGATAGGACAGATGGTATGACAACGGCGACAACCGACAGACTGGTGTGGATTGACCTAGAGATGACTGGTTTAGACCCGGAACAGGACCGGATCATTGAAATTGCCACTATTGTCACCGACCAACAACTCACCATTATTGCCGAGGGGCCGGTGTTAGCTATCCACCAAAGCGCGGAGCAATTGGCGCTGATGGATAACTGGAATGTGCGCACTCATACCGGCTCTGGTCTATTGGCACAGGTGCAACAAAGCACCATCAATGAAGCTGAGGCCGAAGCACAGACTTTGGCATTTTTAGCGCGGTATGTTGAACCCGGTAGTTCACCATTATGTGGCAATAGTATTGGCCAAGATCGCCGTTTCTTGGTGCGTTATATGCCGCAGTTGGAGGCGTTCATGCACTACCGCAACCTCGATGTAAGTACGGTAAAGCAGCTGGCTAAATATTGGGCACCCGATGTTGCCGCGGGATTAAAAAAGCAAGGTGCACATACAGCACTCGCGGATATCCGTGAGTCTATCGAGGAACTACGCTATTACCGTGAACACTTTTTCAGCATTCGCAGTGCATAAACGAAAAAAGCACTTGCAACGCGCCATGAATTCAGTAAAATTCCGCTCCGTTGCAGCACAGCGTGCCAACATCAAGTAACACCCCGCGGGAATAGCTCAGTGGTAGAGCACAACCTTGCCAAGGTTGGGGTCGCGAGTTCGAATCTCGTTTCCCGCTCCAAATTCGAAAAGCCGCTCTCTAGCAGAGCGGCTTTTTTATTTACTTGCGTTAAATCAATTTATCCATAGATTGTTGATTCAAAAAATCTATCAGCCCGTTCGACAAAACTCACTTTTAACTATCACCATACACCACTATAGTCTATGGTGTCCTATACTATGTATATACCATCCTTCGACCTAACAACGACAAAAGGAGTTAGCTATGGCCGATACTATGTCAGGTGGCAAATGCCCGGTAATGCACGGCGCTAATACCACCAGTAATCAGTCAGTCACCAATTGGTGGCCGAATAATCTGAACCTCGACATCCTGCATCAGCAGGATACCAAAACCAATCCACTTGGTGCTGATTTCAACTACCAAGAAGCGCTGAAAAAGCTAGACGTAACCGCGCTCAAAAATGATTTAAAAGCGTTGATGACCGATAGCCAAGAATGGTGGCCAGCTGATTGGGGTCACTACGGCGGTTTGTTTATTCGTATGTCATGGCACGCAGCCGGTACCTACCGTATCGCCGATGGTCGTGGCGGCGCGAACACTGGTAACCTGCGTTTTGCACCATTAAACTCATGGCCAGATAATACTAACCTCGACAAAGCGCGTCGGTTATTGTGGCCAATCAAACAGAAGTATGGCAATTCAATCAGCTGGGCTGATTTACTGGTTTTAGCCGGTACTATGGCTTATGAATCAATGGGCTTGAAAACTTATGGATTTGCGTTCGGGCGTGAAGACATTTGGCACCCAGAAAAAGATATTTATTGGGGCCCAGAAGCTGAATTCTTAGCAACCTCAGAGAAATCATCACGCTATTCAGGTGAGCGGAACCTAGAAAATCCGCTAGCAGCGGTTATGATGGGCTTGATTTACGTTAACCCAGAAGGTGTTGATGGTAAGTCTGATCCACAAAAAACCGCTTATGACGTGCGCGAAACCTTTAAGCGTATGGCGATGAACGACGAAGAAACGGTTGCGTTAACAGCCGGTGGTCATACTGTCGGTAAA
>DIVC01000072.1:2316-4875 GCA_002423905.1 Idiomarina sp. UBA6142 | reverse complement strand
GAAGGCGCGTGGACCACGCACCCAACGAAGTGGGACAACGGCTACTTTGAATTGCTGTTAAACTATGATTGGGAACTAGTAAAGAGTCCAGCTGGTGCCACGCAGTGGGCTCCAATCAACATCAAACCAGAGCACATGCCGGTCGACGTTGAAGACCCTTCAATCAAAGTAATGCCGATGATGACTGATGCCGATATGGCCATGAAAGTGGATCCAATCTATCGTGAAATTTCAGAGCGTTTCTACAAAGATCCAGCGTACTTCTCAGAAGTATTTGCGCGTGCATGGTTTAAGTTAACCCACCGCGACTTGGGTCCAAAAGCTTGTTATAAAGGCCCTGATGTACCAGCTGAAGATTTGATCTGGCAAGATCCGGTTCCAGCAGGTAACAGCAAGTACGATGTTGCCGCAGTGAAAGCAAAAATTGCTGCCAGTGGTTTGTCAATCAGTGAGCTGATCACCACCGCTTGGGATAGCGCACGTACCTATCGTGGTTCAGATCGTCGCGGTGGTGCAAATGGAGCGCGTATCCGTTTAGCGCCGCAGAAAGATTGGCACGGTAACGAGCCACAGCGCTTAGCGAAAGTCTTGAATGTATTAGAAGGTATTGCTGCCTCATCGGGTGTAAGCGTTGCTGATGTAATCGTGTTAGCCGGTAACTACGGTGTTGAGCAAGCGGCAAAAGCAGCAGGTGTTCATGTTGAGGTGCCATTTGCACCAGGTCGCGGTGATGCGACTGATGCACAAACTGATGTGGAAGCATTTGAAGTACTCGAGCCAGTGCATGACGGTTACCGCAACTACTTGCAGCGTGACTACAACGTACCTGCTGAGCAAATGTTATTGGATCGCACTCAATTGATGGGCTTAACTGCGCATGAAATGACCGCTTTGATTGGTGGTATGCGTGTGCTGGGCACCAACTTCGGTGGTACTAAGCATGGTGTGTTCACTGATCGTGTTGGCGTATTGAGTACTGACTTCTTCAATACTCTGATGGACATGTCATACGTGGTGAAACCAGCGGGTAAAAACCTGTATGAACTGCGTGACCGTAAAACCGGTGCAGTGAAATATACTGCGACCCGTGTTGACTTAGTGTTTGGTTCAAACTCTATTCTCCGCGCTTACGCCGAAGTGTATGCACAAGATGACTCGAAAGAGAAGTTTGTCAAAGACTTCGTTAAAGCCTGGACCAAAGTGATGAATGCTGATCGTTTCGATCTGAAATAATCCTTACTAGTGAATGAACGAAAAGGGCGCTCAATGAGCGCCCTTTTTTATGCCTGAAAAAGCTACGATTTACGACTACTGTCGACCAGAATCGCAATGGCACCATCGCCAGTCACGTTACAGGCGGTACCGAAGCTGTCTTGTGCCATATACAGGGCAATCATCAGCGCTATTGCGGTTTCACCAAAACCGAGCATACTGCCTAACAGCCCGACCGCCGACATGACCGCTCCACCTGGAACTCCCGGTGCTGCTAGCATCACTACGCCCAGCGTTAAAATAAACGGCAGCATGGTCAGAAACGACGGAATTTCTAAGGCATTGTGTAATACCATGACCGCCACCGCACAGCTCACAATGGTAATGGTTGAGCCGGCTAGGTGAATGGTGGCACATAAAGGTACCGTGAAATTGGCGACGTCTTCGTTGACTTTGTTATCCTTCACCGCCTTTAACGTGACCGGGATAGTTGCAGCGCTCGACATAGTGCCCAGTGCGGTAAAGTAGGCCGGTAGCATATTACGCAGCAGCGCGAAGGGTAATTGACCGCTTTTCATGCCAGCGATAAAAAACATGGTGGTGAGGTATATCCAGTGCAGCACTACCGCTAACGCCAGCACGATACCGAAGGTCTTGAGGGTATTAAATACCGTGCCTGCAACTGCCATTTCCGCGAAAACCCCAGCAATATACACCGGCAGGAGTGGAATAATCACTTTGCTGAGCAAGCGCTCAATAACATCGCGGCCTTGATCGGAAATTTGCTGTAATTGCTGAGCACCGGTAGCAGCGATACCAAGCCCAAAAATAAACGCCAGCACCAGTGCCGACATGACACTGATTACCGGTGGAATATTCATCGTGATAAAGGGTTCGATGACGGTGCCAGCAGCACTACTCATGGTTTGCCCAGCACTAGTGAGCCATGGCACCACAATACTGGCGGCGAAAAACGCCACAATGCCAGCAGCGATAGTGGATACATAAGCAATGCCTACGGTTTTACCCAGCAATGAGCCCGAGTTCTTCGGTAAATTGGCAATGCCACTGGTGATAAAAAATAAGATCAGCAAAGGTACGGTGAAAAACAGCAACTGACCGAATAGCCCTTTAAAGGTAAGTAACAGCTGACTGACCCAAGTGGGTAAATAGAGGCCAATGAGAATACCGGCGATGATCCCGGCAATGAGTTTGGCAATTAATTTCATAGCATGGTTCTCGTTATTGTTATGGTGTTGCTGATTATAGGCACATTAGCGCCAGAATACAGACCACTTTGCTAGTCACTCATCGCGAACCAGAATCACTAGACCGCGATAGTGGAGA
>DIVC01000072.1:1315-2194 GCA_002423905.1 Idiomarina sp. UBA6142 | reverse complement strand
GCTCCTTCAGCATCGCCCAAAAGATCCACAGCCAGCCCATGATAAAGCACACGCCACCGACTGGAGTCACTGGACCCAGCCAGCTCAAGCCCGTCAGTGCCAGAACATACAGACTGCCAGAAAATAGGATAATACCGGCCAACAGTAACCAGCCACCGGTACGCAACCCACCCGACTGGGGAAAGGGAATGTGTAATCCGGCGACCAACAGCAAGCCGAGGGCGTGATAAATTTGGTATTGCACCGCAACCTGATAGACCGCGAGTTGATCAGCGGCTAAAATTGTCTTCAAACTATGTGCCCCAAATGCTCCTAGTATTACCCCAAGTGCCATATTGATCGCACCGAGCATTGCGAATAATTTCATCTTCTCGCCATTTATGCTTAAGTATCAGTTGTTGCAGCTAGCATAGCTGAGCAGGCAGCCCCGCGTCCAATATCAGGAGTATTTATGCAAGTCAGCACCGCCGTACAGGCGCTTGAGATCTTAAAGGATAACGACGTAATTTGGTGCCAATCGATGGCCGCTACGCCTTACAAATTATTGGAAGGTTTAGCTGAAGTGGCAATGCAACGGCGCAATCTAACCCTGTTACAGTTGCATACCGAACACAGTGAGGTGCTCTGTAATCCCGCGCTACAAGGTCATTTGCGGCAGCGAGCATTTTTTGTCGGGGCATCAACTCGCGCCGCGGTGCAACAAGGTTTAGCTGATTATGTGCCGATTTTTTTGTCGGAAATTCCCAAGCTATTTCGCTCCGGTGAACAACCCCTCGATGCCGTACTGATTCAAGTGTCACCGCCCGATGCTCATGGTAATTGCAGCTTGGGCATTTCAGTCGAGGCCACCCGTGCGGCGCTGCAAGTAGCGCGCAAAGT
>DIVC01000072.1:0-1187 GCA_002423905.1 Idiomarina sp. UBA6142 | reverse complement strand
GGGGTGATCAATAACAGCCGCAAACGTAAACACCGCGGCCGTATCGTGACCACCTTTGCGATGGGTAGCCAAGCCTTGTACGACTTTGTCGATGATAATCCAAGCGTCGCTTTTCTTGATGTGGAATACACCAACGATACCAGTGTGATCCGCCAGAACAAGCAAGTGATGTCGATTAACAGTGCACTGCAGGTCGATCTCAGTGGTCAAGTTTGCGCCGATTCCTTGGGAACCAAGATTTATTCTGGCGTAGGCGGGCAAATGGATTTTGTCCGCGGTGCCAGCCTGTCCGAGGGTGGTCGCTCAGTGATTGCGCTACCAGCCACGGCCTGTGGCGGTAAAGTGTCACGGATTAGCTCCATGCTAGCGCCTGGCTCTGGCGTAGTCACCACCCGCGCGCATGTGCATTACATTGTCACCGAGTATGGTGTCGCGAACTTGAAGGCGCGCAGTTTAACTGAACGTGCGACTGCACTCATCGCTATCGCCGCCCCACAATTTCGTCAGCAACTGGCTCGCGAAGCCTATGATCAATGGGGCTTAAAGGTATCTACCTAACAGGTAGTAGAAGCCCCTAAAAAGGGTACCTATTCTGCCCCTAGGTACCCCCTCCATTCCTTGATATGGATCATTTCACGCTCCACTGACCTCAGAGGATGGTAAGAAGGCTTAGGACGATATCGCTGGTTTATCTATGCCGATATGACCCTTAGCGCCGGGATATTTAACCTTACCGACCGCCAGTATTGGCGTAATTCACGGGTGAGTGGCTACAATGCCACGGAAGTGACTATCCCCATTTTGGCGGAATCAGGGCGCTCCGTTGGGCTGGCATTTAACCGCCGCTTTTAAAAAAGATCGCAAAAGTAGTTGACAGAAAACTGTTTCGCCTCTATATCGTCACTGTCGCTTTGAGGCGCACACATTTTCCTGTAGTTGTTGGTCTGGAGGATAGGCACACAATGGCAAACGCTGACCGTGATCAGATTATCAAGAAGCCGTTTAACGACTTCAAAAACTACCCATACGGCTTTGCCCGTTCGGGTGATTTCTCCATTCGTGAAAGTGATTTATTGAGCAAGTATGGTAGTTTGATTTCCGCTTTAGTGGCCGGTGACCTAGAGCCGCAAAATGCTGAAGAGCAATCGCTGTTAGCCGTTGCCCGCGGCGAAAAAGCAGCGGATAGC
>DIVC01000086.1:5346-7855 GCA_002423905.1 Idiomarina sp. UBA6142 | reverse complement strand
TGGGCAAGTAGTAGGTTTTAACGGAGAACAGCTATGAAAAACAAACTGACGGCTCTAACAGTAATCGGTGTTGTGCTAGGTATCAGCAATGTGGCCAGCGCAGATACTGCAGCAGGAGTAATGACAGTTTCGGCAACGGTAGGCGAAGCCTGTTCAGTGAGTGCCTCAACGATGATATTCCCGACACTGACACCGTTTGCCAATATCGATGTTATGACCGATACCGCAGGCTCGTTGATTATTGCCTGCACAGCGGCCACCACGCCATTGATCTGGTCTGATACCCCACGGGTCCTGACTGGTCCGGGCGCCGGCGTGGTCGAAATTCCTTTTAGTCTGGGTCAGACCAATGCTACGGTGCTGACCAATGCCTTGCCGATCATCGTTGCCGGTGAGGCCATTGCTGCACCGTTTGTCGCCGATGGCACGGAACAGGTGGTACCGATGTATGGTTTGATCAAGGCCGTCGATTATACTGACAAAGCGCCAGGCCTTTATTCAACAGTTATCACCATCAATGTTAACTATTGATGCTGATCGCAACGACCTCATGCTCTCCACCCGTGCGGTCAACCATGCAATGGTTGTGGGGCTGAATCGAGGGACGTTATATCGCTTCCTGGCAATAGCCCTTGCTAGTTTGTTCTCTAGCAGCACGCCGGCGGTGATCATTTCGCCGGTGAAAGTAGAATTATCACCAACCCAGCCGGTGGTGACCATTACGGTCACCAACGACTCCGACGTACCCATGACTTTGCAAAACCAGGTTCTTGCCTGGAGCCAGCTTAATGGCCAAGATCAGCTCGAGGAAAGCTTTGATCTTTTGGTTGCGCCAGTGATAGCTGAGATTGCGCCAAGAGCAAACCAAATTTTTCGGGTTACCCAGCGACGTCAATCCGTCACCGTGACTGAACGCGCCTATCGACTCGTTCTTGATGATATTAGTGGTACAGCAGGTTCAACCGGGGTTGATGGGGTCAATTTTGTGTTTTCGCATCGGCTTCCGGTGTTTGTTGCTGGAACTGGTACTCGTGGCCCGCAGCTGCAGCTTAGTCCATGCCCTGCTGTGACTGAGAAGAGCTGTTTCCGCCTTACTAACGATGGTGATAGCTATACGCAGATACAGCAGCTTATGGTAACTGGCGGTGATTGGCAGCAGGACCTAGGTGGCGGTACTCGCATATTGGCCGGTGCATGGATGCAATGGACTTTTCTATCACCGCCACTCGCGGTTGATCACTTGACCGTCACTGTCAACACCAACGTTGGTGTCACGATTTTTAATTTATCGAATCCTAAACCATTATCGATACCAACAGACTCTATCCCTGATGAGCTCTTTTGAATGGTATCGACAGATTCATCTGGTTATCGTGATCGCGGCTATTTTGCTTATCTTTGTTACACCGGTGGTGGGCCAAAACACAAGCATTGGAGCGGCGGAAACGCTGTTACTTAATGTCAGTATTAATACTCAGTTATTGCCCGCTGTGGTGCGCGCTGAACGATTGGCGGATGGCCGCCTTGCCCTTGCGACAGCAACCTGGCACGCAGCGCATCTGCGGCTGCCGGCAGACCCGCCGCTACGGCTACCAGATAATCATTATGGTTACGCACTGGAAGCGGTCGCCGGTCTGACTTATAGCATCGATCATGGGCTAATGACCTTGTCTATTACAGCACCAGCATCGGCGTTTACGCGCCGGGTGCGCAACCAGCAAAGTACGGGTGTCCCCTCCCCAGACAGGGTTCCGCAAGGTTTCTATGTTGATTATGATGCCAGCATAAGTAGCGGCGATCATGGTTATGAAAGTCATGCAATATTGCTTGAAGGGGTAGCTTTCAGTCATGTTGGGTCGGTAGTATCTGGCTTGTTAGTTAGCGGTGATCGGCGATACCATCAAGCTATTCGTACCGAAACTTACTGGCGCAAAGATCTACCTAGCCCAATGGAAACTCTGGTGCTGGGCGATACCATCGGCGATGGCGGTGCGTGGAGCCGACCTGCTCGCTATGCGGGGATCCGTTGGGCTCGTGACTTCTCGTTGCGGCCGGGTTTCATTGCTATGCCGATGCCCAGTCTTTCGGGTACGGCGGCATTGCCATCAACCATCGACGTATTGATCAACAATCAACGTAGGCGAACCGACCAGGTGAGCCCAGGCCCGTTTGAGTTAACCAATGTACCGGTCACCAATGGCGCCGGGGAAATCAATCTGATCGTTCGCGATTTACTCGGCCGCGAGAGTATTATCAATCAGAACTATTATTTTTCACCACGGCTACTGGCAAAAGGTCTGTCGGACTTTTCGGTCGAGGCGGGGTTTTTACGGGAAAATTACGGCGTACACAGCAATGACTATGACAGTAACGGCTTCATTGCCGGAACCGGTCGCTATGGGCTGAGCTCAGCACTGACCGCCGAGGTGCGTTTTGAGGCTCAAGCACAACGCCAGGCTATCGGCGTCGACCTAGTGGCCTTGTTAGGCACCTTCGCGACCATAGAAGC
>DIVC01000086.1:4468-5246 GCA_002423905.1 Idiomarina sp. UBA6142 | reverse complement strand
TGGGATGAGAGTCGACTTGAGTTACTGACCGTAAATTTCGGTGTAACCTTGGCAGATGGTATCTATTTGAGCAGTTATGCTAGCAAAGATCTTGGCGCTGACAAGGGCTGGAGCGCTGGTATCAGTATTAATCTGTCACTCGGCAAACAGCGTTCAGCGAGCGCTAGCACCAGCACGGGTAGCAACCGCGATAGCATCAATCGAGCTGAGCTGAGTCAGTCACCACCGGGTGGTCCTGGGTCGGGCTGGCGGGTGGCGGTTAGTGATGATCCCAATCAGCGCTGGCGCATGGGGCTGAGCAAAAATACTAACTTTGGTCGTTTTAGAGCCGACGCCACCGACACTATCAACGACCCAGCGGTTCGCCTCGGAGCGAGCGGTTCTATCGGCTGGTTGGCAGGCCATACCTTTGCCGCTCGCACCATAGGTGCTGGAAGTTTTGCGGTAGTGAAGGTCGATAGCATTGAAAATGTTCCGATCTATCGCAGCAATCAGCTGATCGCCACGACCAATACCAGTGGTATGGCGTTGGTTCCTGATCTCCTACCTTATCAGCAGAATTCGCTCACTATTGACCCGATCGAACTCCCGTTTGACATTAAGATTCAGAGTGTCCGAGAGATTGCGGTGCCGTTTGCACGCAGTGGGTTAGTGGTGAACTTTCCGGTGTATCGCTCACGCAATGCGCTGGTATTACTTCGTCAGTTAGATGGCTCAGTGGTACCAGCCGGTGCTCAGGTCACCGTATCGCCGGGTGAAACGAGCTTTATTGTCGGCA
>DIVC01000086.1:3875-4405 GCA_002423905.1 Idiomarina sp. UBA6142 | reverse complement strand
ATGCGATGTGGTGGCGTGCTAGTCAGTATGGCTGCTGTGCTGATTACTTCTGCAGCTCAGGCCGCCAGCTGTCAAGTCAGCGCTTCGGGTATAAACTTCGGTAGTTTCAGCCCGTTGACACTGAACTTTGTCGATAGCACCGGCACTATCACCGTGAACTGTATTGATGTGGTTGCCTACTCGGTTGCCCTATCAACGGGAAATGGCAGCTATAACTTGCGCAGTTTGGTGTTGGGTACCAATACGCTGGACTATAACCTGTATCGTGATGCGGCCTATCAGCAAGTTTGGGGCGATGGCAGTGGCGGCGATAATTTCCTAGTGAGCGGAGCAAACCCGGTCAACGGTCAAAATTATGTCTATACCGTTTATGGGCGTATCACGCTGAGCACCAATCGAGGTGCTCAGGTTGGCAGTTATGCTGACAGTGTAAGTATCATCGTCAATTATTAGCCGCTCACCGCCTTTTCTCTCGTCACTGCCCGATAGCCGATATCGGTTCGGTAATAGACATCAGCCCAGTTGATTTG
>DIVC01000086.1:0-3745 GCA_002423905.1 Idiomarina sp. UBA6142 | reverse complement strand
GCGGCTAAACACAGTGCGACCAGGTCGGACTGTAAGCGCAACATAATCGGCTGGGTTTCCGGATCACCAAAGCGGCAGTTGTACTCCAGCACTTTAGCGGTTCCATCTGGGGCGATCATCAAACCAGCATAGAGGAATCCGGTGTACGGATGGCCTTCTGCCGCCATGCCTTCAACGGTAGGGGCAATCACGTGGTTCATGACCCACTCATGCACCGCAGGGGTCACCACCGGAGCCGGTGAATAAGCGCCCATACCACCGGTATTGGGGCCTTTATCGGCATTGTCGCGGGCTTTATGGTCTTGGCTGGAGGCAAACGGCAGTGCTGTTTTACCATCAACCATTACAATAAAACTAGCTTCTTCGCCGACTAAAAACTCTTCGATCACCACGCGGCTGCCGGCGTCACCAAAGCGATTGCCGGCTAACATATCATCAATGGCAGCCTCTGCTTGGCTTACTGTGTGGGCAATAATGACACCTTTCCCTGCCGCTAAGCCATCAGCCTTTATGACGATAGGCGTACCTTGCGCATGCACGTAAGCCTTGGCCGCAGTAATGTCGGTAAAGGTGCCATAGGCTGCGGTAGGAATAGCGTGACGGGCTAAAAAGTCTTTGCTGAACGCTTTGGAGCCTTCCAGTTGCGCAGCCGCTTGGGTTGGCCCAAAAATAGTCAACCCAGCCCTACGAAAACGGTCCACTACGGCTTTCACTAACGGCGCTTCGGGGCCGACAATAGTCAGCCCGATGCGCTGCTGTTGGGCGAAAGCTAATAAGCCGTCGATATCAGTGGCACTGATATCAACGTTCTGAAGCTTGGCTTCAGCGGCAGTGCCAGCATTACCTGGGGCGACATAGACTTGGTTGACTAACGCCGATTGCGCTGCTTTCCAAGCCAAAGCATGTTCGCGGCCACCGCCGCCGATTACCAATACATTCATGCAATTACTCGTTGGTTGTCGTTGGTTTAACAAATTTTAGGGTGAATCGATCGCTTTCACCAATAGCGAGATATTCTTCGCGTCTTTCATCCCCTAAACGCAGGCTAGGAGGCAAAGTCCACACACCACTTGGGTGATCCGCAGTGTCATTTGGATTCGCATTGATGTCACTATAATCGACCAATTCAAAGCCGGCTGCTTCAGCGTAGCGAATAACCAAACTTTCCTTTACATAGCCTGATGTCGCCATATCTTCATCCGGGCGATCTTCCGGCAAGCGGTGATCAACAACCCCAAGCACACCACCTGGTTTTAAGGCGCTATAGAAGGTCGAAAAAGCGCCTGCGAGTGCTTCTTCACCGGCGCCCATGTACCAGTTATGGACATTGCGGAAGGTTAGTACCACATCGGCACTGCCGGCGGGCGCAATGGCGCTTTGTTCCAGTGGCGCAAACTCGGTTAGCTGAACCTTGCTGAAGGCTTCATCACTGGCGATGCGATCAGCAAAGCGCTGACGTGAGTTGATATAGCCTTGGCGGGTTTCCGACGTGGGGAAATGCGCGGCATAAAAACTACCGTTATCTTTTAGATAAGGCGCAAGGATCTCACTGTACCAGCCACCACCTGGCCAAATTTCGACTACAGTCATGTGTGGTTGTACACCAAAAAATTCCAGGGTTTCAACCGGATTACGGTAGCTATCACGGGTCTTATTGGCGGCACTGCGAGCCGGATTATCGAGCATGCTGGACAAGGTTACGGCGCTTTCAGTCGGGGCATTTTGGACCTGGTCAGTTTGCTGGGTATCTTGCTTCATTTCATTAGTCGGCTCGCTGGCTGGTTGGCAGCCGAGCAATAACAAGCTACTGACGATACTTGCGGTATATAAGGTAGTGCGTTTCATAACGATCTCCTCTTGGTTGGCTGTCGTTATCCTAGACCGCTGTGCGCTTAGGGGCAACATGTTACGCCGCTTTTTTAGCCACCTACGCTGGTTTTAGTGCCGGAAATGCCGCATACCAGTAAATACCATGGCGATACCATGCTCATTCGCTGCCGCGATAATTTCCTCATCACGAATGGAGCCACCAGGTTGAATGATAGCCTTAATACCAGCCGCCGCCGCCGCATCAATACCATCGCGGAACGGGAAGAACGCATCGGATGCCATCACCGAACCCGCTACCTCAAGCTGTTCATCAGCGGCTTTAATACCGGCAATTTTGGCGCTGTACACGCGGCTCATTTGGCCGGCACCAACACCAATGGTCATGCCGTCGCGGGCATAGACAATTGCGTTCGACTTGACGAATTTGGCCACCTGCCAGCAAAACAATAAGTCGTCGAGCTGTTGTTCGGTCGGTTGGGCGGTGGTGACAACTTTTAGGTCGCTACGCGTAACTCGACCTAAGTCGGCGTCTTGTACCAATAAGCCACCGTTTACCCGTTTATAGTCGAAGCTGGGTGGGCGTTGTTCGCCCCAGTAACCACATTCAAGTACTCGCACATTGGTTTTGCCAGCCAGCGCAGCACGGGCTTCAGCAGTCACCGCTGGCGCAATGATCACCTCGACAAACTGACGCGACGCAATGGCTGTGGCAGTAGCCCCATCGAGCTCACGATTGAAAGCAATAATGCCGCCAAAGGCCGAGGTCGGGTCGGTTTTGAAAGCACGCTCGTAGGCTCCTAGCAAATCATCGGCAATCGCCACACCGCAAGGGTTGGCATGCTTCACAATCACACAGGCAGGTTGACTGAAGCTCTTCACGCACTCCAGCGCGGCATCGGTATCAGCGATGTTATTGAATGACAGTTCTTTGCCCTGCAACTGTACGGCTGTTGCCACCGAGGCTTCAGCTAGGCTGCTTTCAACATAAAAAGCCGCGCTCTGATGGCTATTTTCGCCGTAGCGTAAGTCTTGTTTCTTCTGTAATTGAGTATTAAAGGTCCGTGGAAACTTACTGGTTGCTTGTGCTAATCGTGCGCCAAAGTAGTTGGCGATCATGCCGTCGTACTGGGCGGTATGTTCAAACGCTTTAATCGCTAGATCAAAGCGGCTGTCAAAGCTCAGGCTGTTATTATTAGCATCCATTTCTGCCAACACCGCTGGATAATCGCTCGCATTGACCACAATGGTCACATCGGCATGGTTCTTGGCCGCTGAGCGCACCATGGTTGGGCCGCCGATGTCGATGTTCTCAACCGCATCGGCATGGCTGCAGTTTGGATCTGCCACGGTTTGGGCAAATGGGTACAGATTCACCACCACTAAATCAATGGGTGCAATACCTTGCTCGGCCATCACCTGCTGGTCGTGATCACGACGGGCTAAGATGCCGCCATGAATCTTCGGGTGTAGCGTCTTAACCCGACCGTCCATAATTTCTATTTGCCCGGTATGTTCGGCGACATCGGTAACGGTTATGCCATGCTGACGCAGTAAGCTGGCGGTACCGCCGGTAGACAGCAGGTGGACGCCGCGTTGTTGCAGCGCTTTGGCAAAGTCGACGATGCCGGTTTTATCAGAAACACTAAGCAGTGCACGTTGAATAGGACGATGTTGCATTATATTCACCATGGTTGAGCCGCTTCGGGCAAGGGGTTAAGTCGTCAGTTAGCTTATTAATGAGTGTAGCGGTTAAATAAAAAAGAGCACACCAGTGCTCTTTTTTGCGGGGCTTAATTCATGCCGTAACGTTTCAGCTTCTTACGCAGAGTACCACGGTTGATACCTAACATGGTGGCTGCACGCGTTTGGTTACCGCGGGTATAAGTCATAACTTCTTCCAACAGCGGGGCTTCTA
>DIVC01000019.1 GCA_002423905.1 Idiomarina sp. UBA6142 | reverse complement strand
AGCCGATCGAGGCGTCCAATGCGCTGCTCAAGAAGGTCCGGATGATGGGGCAAATCAAACAAAACTAAGTTCTGAGCGCTTTGAAAATTACGACCTTCGCTGCCGATTTCTGAACAGATCAGCAGCTGGCAACCATCTTCGTCACTGGCAAAATAGGCCGCAGCGCGATCGCGTTCAAGCAGCGTCATATACTGGTGAAATACCGCAGCATGAATACCATGGCTAATCCGCAACACGTCGCTTAACTGCAAAACCTGCTCGGGTTCACGACAAATCACCACAAATTTGCGTTGGCGCTGCTGCTTCAACAGCGCGATAAGCCAAGTGACACGAAGCTGAAAACTATCGCTACTGGCGGGTAGCTGCACCGCCTGTAATTGTCGTTGCGGAAAACCACCAATATGTGCCCGACTATTGCGGAACATGACGCGACCAGTGCCATGCAGATCCAGCAAACGATCCAACAATAGTGGCGCATCAGCCTGGGCTAATGCGCTTGCAAGCGGGGCTAAGGCGCGATAATTCTGTTGCTCGAGGGCAAAGCTTTGAGCATCTGAAAAACGGTCGGCATCGAGCAATTGTAACCGCGCTAAATGGGCTTCAGTACCAGCCCGTTCTGGTGTGGCACTGAGCAGCAGCACCGCTGGAATGGCCTTACAGAGTTGTTTGAGCGCGGCGAAATGACTGTGCTCTGGCGCCATTTGATGTACTTCGTCAACCACCAACATATCCCATGACACATCGGTGAGTTCGGCCAGCCAAAACGGCTTACTCAACAGACTCATCGGCACTAGGATCAATTGCTCACTGGCAAAGACCGAATCCTGACTGGCAGCGCTCTGCTCACAGCGTTCTTGGTCAAAAAGACTAAAGCGCAGGGCAAAGCGGCGTTGCAACTCAACCAGCCATTGGTGACAGAGGGTATCGGGGACGACCACTAACAAGCGTTGACTGCGGCCGGTTAATAGTCGTCGCTGCATAATGAAGCCGGCTTCAATGGTTTTGCCGAGCCCCACTTCGTCCGCGAGTAACACCCGCGGATGAAAACGATCAGCCACTGTGGCAGCGATATAAAGCTGATGCGGCAACAACTGTGCACGCGCGCCGAGCAGCCCCGCCATGCGACTGTGCTGCCAGCGCCGCAGATGCTGTTGTGCTTGTTGCCGTAAGCGAAACAAATCGAGGCGATCGACTTTCCCAGCTAGCATGCGAGTGAGTGGTTGCTGGGTTGACACATTGGCGGCTAATTGCGCTTCCGCTACGGTAACAATGTGTTGATCGTCTTCACGTTGACCTTGATATATCCAGCAGCCCTGGTGACGCGTGCGGGCGCTAATACGAAACCACCAGCCGTCGATATGCTGCGCCCGCTCATCAACCAGCAAACTGAAGCGCGCAAGCGGTGCTGCATCGCGCGCATATTGACGTAGTTCATCGGTAGCCGGAAAAAACACCCGAATAAGCCGACCTTGCACTTGGGTGATCAGGCCCAGCCCTTGGTCGGTTTCGGTTTCACTGAGCCACCGTTGACCCACCTCAAATTCGCTATCCATGTCAGTGTTTATCTGCGCTTGCGCCATGCCCGAACAACCTTGCCCAAAAGACCTGGAAAAATGGCGCACATGGTAACGAAAAAAATTCCAATGTTCACACCATTTTCATAAAAACTGCGCTAGTCTAAGAGATGTAAGGTTAAGCGCATCATAACTATAGAACATAAACGCTGCTGAGGTCCTGCATGCCTGAAACTCAATCAAAGTATTACCTGCTTGATACCAATATACTTCTGCACGAACCACTCGCCTTTTTAAATTTTGAAGAACACCACGTCGTCATCCCCATGGTGGTGTTAGAAGAACTCGATAACATTAAAGATCGTCATAAAGATGTCAGTCGTGAGGCACGGGTTGCTATTCGCTCGTTAGAGAACGCCCTAAAAGATGCCACCCCCGAGCAAATATTAGCTGGAGTGCCGTTGGCGACTATGCAGGGCGCACATCATGCCCAAGGTACCTTAGCTATTTTCCCTGATTACCAGCTTAAACAAAGCGATTCAGCACTGAACCTGAACGAGAACGACCATCGTATTATTCAAGCCGCACTCGAGCTGCAAAAACAGCAGCAAAAAGCCAAGGTAGTGTTGGTTACCAAAGACATCAACATGCGCTTAAAGGCGAAGGGTGCAGGGGTGAAGTTGGTTGAAGACTACCGCACCGACCAGTTGATCGACGACATTCGGTTTTTATCGAAGGGTTTTGTCGAAGTTGAGGGTGATTTTTGGGATGGGGTTGGTGAGGTCACCTCAGTGCAAGAAGGTCGTGAAACTTTTCACGAAGTTGAACGCTCGGTGTTACCTGCGGTGTTTCGCAATCAATATGTGGTCGACCAAAGCGAAACTTTTGCTGCCAAAGTCGTGGGCTACGATAATCAATTTGTTCGCCTGCATGATTTAGGTTTTGAGCGCATGATGTCGTATAAGGCATGGGGTATTCATCCGAAGAATATTTACCAAGCCATGGCCTTGAACGCGCTACTGGATCCGACCATTGATTTAGTTATTTTGACCGGCCCAGCCGGCAGCGGTAAAACCCTACTAGCGCTCGCCGCAGCGTTAGAACAGGTGGTAGAGCAAGGCATCTATGAAAAAATAATAGTAACCCGCAATACCCCCGAAATTGCTGAATCAATTGGTTACTTACCCGGCACTGAAGAAGAGAAGATGGCACCCTGGCTAGCCGCTATTACCGATTCACTTGAAGTGCTGCACAAGCATGATGAAAGCATGGAATCGAGCATGAATTACATTATGAATAAGGCCAATATTCAGTTTAAGTCATTAAATTTTATGCGTGGCCGCAGTATTCAAAATGCCATTGTGTTATTGGATGAATCGCAAAACTTAACCGCATCACAGCTGAAAACCATTATCACGCGGTGTGGGCAGGGCACTAAAATCATCTGCTCTGGAAACCTCGCGCAAATTGACAGTTATTACCTCACCGCGGTGACCTCGGGGCTCACTTATATCGTTGAGCGGTTTAAGGATTATCCAGGCAGTGCCACGATCAATTTAAATGGCGTAGTGCGCAGTAATTTAGCGCAATATGCAGAGGAAAATTTGTAGTCGACACCCGGCTTTATTGACTACTGAGGTAATCTTCGAGGATCAGTTGGGCAGCGGCGCTATCCACCTTATCTTTTTGTAAGCTTTTGTAGCCACCGTGGGCAAATAGAGATTCTTTCGCGGCGACGGTAGTCAGGCGTTCGTCCTGTAAATGCACGGCGATACCAAAACGTCCATGCAGGCGATTGGCAAATTTTCGTGCCATTTCCGTCAACGGCTGTTCACTACCATCCATATTCAGTGGCAATCCCACCACCAATAACTTTGGTTGCCAGGTCGCAATCAGTTTCGCCACCTCGTCCCAGTTTGGCTGACCGTCTTTAGCGCGCAACGCAGCTAGCGGCGAAGCGGTGCCAGTAACGCGCTGACCAACTGCAACGCCAATGCTAAAGGTACCAAAATCAAAGCCCAAAATTTGGCTCATGCATGCCCCACATCAGGGCCTAACTGCCACGGTTCAATGCCTAGCTTAGCGGTGGCGCGTTGCCAACGTTCACGAATCGGTGTGTTGAACAAAATCTCAGCATCGGCCGGAATAATCAACCAACTGTTCTCCGCCAATTCCCGCTCTAGTTGACCAGCTTCCCAACCGGCATAACCTAACGTCAGTAAATAGTTCTCTGGGGCATGGCCTTGCCCCATTGCTTCGAGAATATCTTTCGAGGTTGTGATCATCACCTGGTCACTCAGTTTGACCGAACTCCGCCAACCATGATCGGGCGCATGCAACACAAAGCCACGATCACGGGCAAGGGGGCCACCGGCGAATACCGGCTTTTGTAGCACCGCGCTGTGATCAGGAACAACAATTTCTAGCTGTTGCAACAGACTCTCAACGGTCACATCAACCGGTTGATTGATAACCAAGCCCATGGCGCCGTCTTTATTATGCTCACAAATATAGGTGACCGCGCGGGCAAAAAATGGGTCATCCATAGTCGGCATGGCAATTAAAAAATGGTTTTCTAAGCTGGTTAAGGTTTCCATACAGCAATTTTACCTCACAACAACAGGCTAGCGCTCAGTGCTGACGATAGCGTTCAATGGCCTCAAATAACTGACCGGCGATATTGATGTTATATGCGGCTTCAATCTCACGCATGCAAGTGGGGCTGGTGACATTAATTTCGGTAATGCGATCACCAATCACGTCTAAACCCACTAAAAATAGTCCACGGCGCTTCAATTCTGGACCCACCGCGCGGGCCAGGGCCCAATCGCTGTCACTCAATGGCTGTGGACGACCGCTGCCGCCAGCGGCCAAATTACCGCGTGTTTCGCCGGCTGAAGGCACCCGTGCAAGAGCATATGGCATGGCTTCACCGTCAATCATTAAAATACGCTTATCACCGTCTTTGATGGCTGGTAAATAGCGCTGCACCATGGCGTATTGCTGGCCATGGTTGGTGAGGGTCTCGATAATCACACCAAGGTTGGTGCCATCAGCCGCGACTCGGAATATCGACGCACCACCCATACCGTCCAGCGGTTTTAAAATGATGTCGCCGTGCTGCTGATGAAACGCCCGGATCTGTTCAGCTCGACGGCTGACAATAGTTGGTGGCGTATACTCGGCAAACCATGCGGTAAATAGTTTCTCATTGCAGTCTCGTAAACTTTGCGGTTTATTCACCACCAAACTACCACGCTGCTCAGCCAGTTCTAGCATGTAAGTGGCATAGACATATTCCATATCAAAGGGTGGATCTTTGCGCATCATGATCACCTCAAAGTCAGCCAACGGCTGCTCATGGGCATCGCCTAGGGTGAAATAATCAGTAGCTTGATCACGCACCGTCACACTGCGCGCGCGCGCCATCGGTTCGCCTTGCACAATAGATAAATCAGCCAATTCAAGGTAGTAGCACTGATAGCCGCGCGCCTGTGCCTCTAACAACAAGCGGAAGCTGGTATCCTTGTAGGTCTTAATAGTGGCAATCGGGTCCATAATCATGGCTAGTTTCATGAGCTATCCTCGTAAACAAACAACTTATCGGTCAGGCCAGGTCGCCAAACTGATATTGAATGACAGTTAACGCTGCTAATGCAGCTGTTTCAGTACGCAAAACTCGTGGGCCGAGCCGCACTGCGGCAAAGTTATGATCACTCGCTTGGCTTACCTCGGCAGCACTGAGACCGCCTTCTGGGCCGATTAATAATTGGATCCGATCGGCCGCGACGACCCGCTGTTTTAATGGGGTTTGTGCATGTGGATCGAGGGTTAGCCGCAGCGCCTCAGGTAAATTGCTCAACCAATGCGCTAGGGTTTGCGGTTGGTGCACCACCGGCACACGGCTGCGACCGCTTTGTTCACAGGCAGCAATGACTATTTTTTGCCATTGCTGTTGTTTCTTGTCGAGCCGGTCAGCGCTGAGTTTTACCCCACAGCGCTCGGTAAATAGCGGAGTAATATCGCTGACACCCAGCTCGACCGATTTTTGCAGCACAAAATCCATGCGTTCCCCGCGCGAAATACCTTGCCCCAAATGAATGGCGACGGGGGCTTCATTGGGGTTGGCCGCGACTGCGTCAATCTGTACCAGAACGTGACGCTTATCAGCCTGCACTATGCTGGCAGCATAATCATTGCCGTCACCGGTAAATAGCTGTAATGGCTGGCCAACCTGCATACGCAAGACCCGCCCTACATGATTGGCGGCATCGTCACAGAGTTCTATCACAACGCCTGCAGCGAGTGATCGATCAGGCGTTTCGGTAGGATGAAATATTCGTGGTATACGCATGCCAACATCTCATGAAGACTTTTCCTCATCTTAGCAGACCAAGCGACTGGGCGTCAGTAGCAAAAGCATTTGACCTAAGCCGCTCAGCAGCCGATCATGCAGGCATCATGAAAATAATCGATTTTGTCGTTTAAGGAGTCATACATGAGTCGAAGTTCCGCAGTAACGGTAGCGATTGGATTCGGTTTGCTGATCGGTTGTTCCAGCTCTACAGCTGCAGCCGCCAGCATCAGCGACGTGCACAGCTATGCGCAGATTGACCACGTTGCTACCAGTCATTTGCATTTGGCGGTTACTATTGATTTTGCTACCAGTCAGGTACATGGCAGTGCTCGTTATGATTTAGTGCGTCATAGCGCTGCGACAGAAATCTACCTCGATACTCGAGAACTCACTATCAGTAAAGCCGAAATAGCGATTCAGGGTGACTGGCAAGAAACCAGCTATAGCTTAGCCGAGGCTCATCCAGCATTGGGTCAAAAGCTCACGGTACAGATTGGTGACAGCGCCGACCAAGTTCGTATTCATTATGCTTCAGCACCTACGGCCAGCGGATTGCAATGGCTTACGCCGGAGCAAACAGCAGGTAAACAGCAGCCGTTTATGTTCAGCCAATCACAGGCTATTCATGCGCGTAGCTGGATCCCAATTCAAGATACGCCGGCATTGCGCTTAACCTACAGCGCCGAAGTGACCACTCGCGAGGGGTTGTTGGTGGTAATGAGTGCTGACAACCCATTAGGTGATGAACGGCCGGGCCGCTATCAATTCAACATGCCACAAGCCATACCTCCATATTTAATTGCTATCGCCGCAGGCGATTTGGCGATCAAAGCAATTAACCCACAAGTCGCAATTTTTGCTGAGCACTATATTGTTGATGCGGCGGCGTGGGAATTTGCCGATACCCCGCGCATGATTGAAGTGACCGAGCAGATGTATGGGCCATATTTGTGGGATCGTTATGACTTGTTAGTATTGCCGCCGAGCTTTCCGTTTGGCGGTATGGAAAATCCACGCTTGTCGTTTATTACGCCCACGGTGATTTCGGGTGACCGTAGTTTGATCAATTTGATCGCCCATGAGCTCGCGCACTCATGGTCGGGCAACCTAGTGACTAATGCCACTTGGCGTGATTTATGGATCAATGAGGGTTTCACCAGCTATGTAGAAAACCGCATTATGGAGGAACTATTCGGGACTGAGCGGGCGCAGATGGAGTTATCCCTAGGCTATCAAGACTTGCTCGCAGACCTTGAACGTCTGCCAGTAGGCGATCAGGTCATGCATGTAGAGCTTGGTGACCGTGACCCTGATGATGCATTTTCACAAATTCCTTATGTCAAAGGCCAATTGTTTTTGGTGTATCTAGAACAGCAATTTGGGCGTGAAAATTTTGATAAATTTTTACGCCAGTACTTTGCTGATTTTGCCTTTAACAGCATCGATACCGCGCGATTAAAAGCGTATTTGCAAACCGAGTTGATCGCTAAATATCCAAGCCAAGTGACAGTAAGCAAAGTGGAGGAGTGGTTATATCAACCCGGACTTCCCGCCGATGCGCCGCGGCCCACCTCGAATGCCTTTGTGAAAGTTGAACAACAAACGCAGCGTTGGCTCAAAGGCGGCCAGTTACAAACGGCTCGCTGGACCACCCATGAATGGTTGCACTTTATCAATAATTTACCCTTGGATATCTCGGCAGTGAACATGGCGCGGTTGGATCGGGAGTTTAACCTTACCGCAACTCAGAACAGCGAAATTGCTCATGCCTGGCTGAAGTTAGCTATTATCAAAAAATATGAACCAGCTCGCGATCGATTGCGTAGTTACCTGCTTACCATTGGCCGTAATAAATTAGTCAGTCCGCTCTATCGTGAGTTGGCGCGCACCCCAGACAATCTAGCTTGGGCACGACATGTATATCAACAAGCGAGAGCGGGCTACCATCCGCTCACGCAAAGCGTTGCCGAGGGTTTGTTGTACCCTTCCGGCACTACCCCACAGGGAGACTAAAGATGACTAAAGCGATTGGATATGCTGCCCCAGCGGGCGACCAACCCCTTAACTATTTTGAATTTGAGCGCCGTGAACCCACCGGCAATGATGTGGAAATTGCCATTGACTACTGTGGCGTCTGTCACTCTGATTTACACACCGCCCGTGGAGAGTGGGCGGGCGTTCGGTTTCCGGTGGTACCGGGGCATGAAATTGTCGGCCGCATCACCCGTGTTGGGGCGAATGTAAAACACTTTGGTGTCGGTGATACGGTGGGCGTCGGCTGTTTAGTTGATTCTTGCCGGAGCTGTGATTGTTGCCTGGAAGGTCTTGAACAATACTGTGAAAATGGCTTTGTAGGGACCTACAATGGGGAAGATAAGCACTTAGGTGGCCACACCTTTGGGGGTTACTCCAATCGTATCGTGGTCGACCAAGATTTTGTCTTACGAGTATCGGATAAGCTCGATCTGGCTGCAGTAGCACCATTATTGTGTGCTGGTATCACCACCTATTCACCTTTGCGTCATTGGAATGTTGGCCCTGGCCATAAAGTTGGCGTGGTAGGCCTCGGTGGCCTTGGGCATATGGCGGTCAAATTAGCCAAAGCTATGGGGGCTGAAGTGGTGTTGTTTACCACCTCGGAAAACAAAGTTGCTGATGGTAAGCGACTGGGTGCTGATCACGTGGTGATTTCTAGAGATCCGTTACAAATGGCGGCATGGACCAATAAACTTAACTTTATTTTGAACACCGTAGCAGCACCACATAATTTAGATAGCTTCTTAGCGTTGCTGCGTTTTGATGGCACTATGACGTTGGTTGGAGCGCCAGCTGAAGCGCACCCATCGCCGAATGTGTTTAATTTAATCTTTAAGCGCCGGAGTCTCGCCGGCTCGTTGATTGGTGGTATCAAAGAAACCCAAGAAATGCTCGATTTCTGCGCCGAACATAATATTGTTGCAGATATCGAAATGATCGCCATGGATCAAATCAATGACGCTTATGAGCGCATGTTGAACAGTGATGTGAAGTATCGGTTTGTCATTGATATGAAAACCTTAGAACAGAAATAAAGACTTTTAGACGTCCAAATGTGGAAAGTGCGGGCTGAGTCTGCTAGACTACGCGCACTTTTTTATCCCTGTTTTTAGCTGAGTTTAGCCGTCATGAGCAAGCATGTTTTTACTTCCGAGTCGGTGTCCGAAGGGCATCCAGATAAAATTGCCGATCAAATTTCAGATGCGGTACTTGATGCGATTTTAGCTGAAGATCCGCATGCCCGAGTGGCTTGTGAAACCTTCGTTAAAACCGGCATGGTGCTGGTCGGCGGTGAAATTAGCACCGATGCTTGGGTTGATATCGAAGAAATAGTCCGTCGTACCGTCAGCGACATTGGCTATGTGCATTCCGATATGGGCTTTGATGGTGCCTCATGTGCAGTGCTCAATGCCATTGGCAAGCAATCACCGGATATCAGTCAAGGTGTTGACCGTGCTCGCCCCGAGGATCAAGGCGCTGGTGACCAAGGCTTAATGTTTGGTTACGCGTCCAATGAAACCGATGTGTTGATGCCTGCCCCGATTACCTACGCACACCGTTTGGTGCAGCGTCAAGCACAAGTCCGTAAAGATGGCACCTTGCCATGGTTGCGCCCCGACGCCAAAAGCCAACTGACTTTTATTTATGAAGCTGGCAAGCCGGTGGGCATCGATGCCATCGTATTGTCAACCCAACATGCTGATGTGATTTCGCAAAAAGATCTACGCGAAGCGGTCATTGAACACATCATCAAGCCAGTGATTCC
>DIVC01000007.1:8218-8999 GCA_002423905.1 Idiomarina sp. UBA6142 | reverse complement strand
TGCGCGCTGCGCAATGGTTGGTGAAGCAGCCGGCCGGTAGCTATCAGTTGGCCGATATGTTGAATTTAAGGGCCACTTTTGAGCGGCTTTTGCAGCGCTCCTTCGGGTAAATTTTAACGCCAATTTTTGATAGACGAAAAGCGTCAAATTCTGTAACATATGCAGAATTTGCCACGACAATTCGGCAAGCTAAAACGCGCACTCCAGACCGCTTAAAAAGATGGCGCTGGTGCAAGGTAATCAACGGGGAAGTCAGTGCTGATTCACCCGTTTTTTTATGTACGGAGGTTGGCCTTGAGTATTCTAGCGAGCCAGTCTGCCCGAGTCGCCATCTTGGCACTGGCAGATGGGACGGTGTTCCACGGTACGGCGATTGGCGCCACAGGTGTTGCAGTCGGAGAGGTGGTTTTTAACACCGCCATGACTGGTTACCAAGAAATATTGACCGACCCTTCTTATGCTGAACAAATTGTTACTCTCACTTATCCCCACATTGGCAATTACGGTACCACTTCTGAAGATCAAGAATCTGACCGCGTTTGGGCCAAAGGCTTGGTGATTCGTGATATGTCGCTGGTGGCCAGCAATTTCCGCAGCGAACAGTCATTACCAGATTATTTAGCGGCGAACAACGTGGTCGCAATAGCCGACATAGATACCCGCCGATTAACCCGAATCCTGCGCGAGAAGGGTGCTCAGAATGGCTGTATCATGGTGACCGGAGCAACCGTAGCCGATGGCATCAATAACGCCGATGTCGACCAGGCGCTGCGCTTAGCGC
>DIVC01000007.1:4599-8191 GCA_002423905.1 Idiomarina sp. UBA6142 | reverse complement strand
CCGGCAAAAACGTCTGCCGCAGAGGTTTTGGCGATGCAGCCCGACGGCGTATTCTTGTCCAATGGCCCCGGTGACCCAGAGCCATGTGACTACGCCATAACCGCTATTCAGCGCATTATCGAGGCCAAAGTGCCAGTATTCGGTATTTGCCTTGGTCACCAATTGTTGGCCTTAGCCAGTGGTGCTAAAACCGAAAAAATGAAATTCGGCCATCATGGCGCTAACCACCCGGTACAGGATATCGATAGTGGTCGGGTGATGATCACCAGCCAAAACCACGGCTTTGCGGTGGATGAAAACAGCTTGCCGAGCAATCTACGGGTTACTCACAAGTCGCTTTTTGATGGCAGTTTGCAGGGCATTGCCCGTACCGACGTCAAAGCCTTTAGTTTCCAGGGGCACCCAGAGGCCAGCCCCGGCCCGAATGATGCAGCGCCGCTATTCGATCACTTCATCACTTTAATGAGCCAGTAACTATGCCAAAACGTACCGACATAAAAAGTATTCTGATTTTAGGCGCGGGTCCGATTGTCATTGGTCAGGCGTGTGAATTTGATTACTCCGGCGCGCAAGCCTGTAAGGCACTGCGTGAAGAGGGTTACCGGGTTATTTTGGTGAACTCAAACCCAGCTACCATTATGACCGATCCGGAAATGGCTGATGTGACATACATTGAGCCGATTCACTGGGAAGTAGTCGCTAAAATTATTGATGTCGAGCGTCCTGACGCGGTGCTACCGACCATGGGTGGGCAAACTGCGCTGAATTGTGCGTTAGACCTCGACCGTCATGGGGTGTTAGCGAAATATGGCGTGGAAATGATCGGCGCCAATGCCGATGCCATCGATAAGGCTGAAGACCGTGAACGTTTTGATCATGCCATGAAGAAAATTGGCTTGGCGACGCCGAATGCGGAAATTGCCCATAGCCTCGATGAAGCCTTTGATAGCCTCGAACGACTCGGTTTCCCGTGCATTATTCGGCCGTCGTTTACTATGGGTGGCAGCGGCGGCGGTATTGCCTACAATCGCGAAGAATTTGAAGAAATCTGTCGCCGTGGTCTCGACTTATCGCCCACCAAGGAGCTGCTCATTGATGAGTCGTTGATTGGCTGGAAAGAATATGAAATGGAAGTGGTCCGTGATCGCAACGACAACTGCATTATTGTGTGTGCGATTGAGAACTTTGATGCCATGGGCATCCACACTGGTGACTCCATCACGGTAGCCCCAGCGCAAACCTTAAGCGATAAAGAATACCAGCTGATGCGTGATGCAGCCATGGCGGTACTGCGCGAGATTGGTGTTGAAACTGGCGGTTCTAACGTGCAGTTTGGGATCTGCCCGGATACCGGCCGCATGGTGATCATCGAGATGAACCCGCGAGTCTCGCGTTCATCGGCGTTGGCATCAAAAGCAACCGGTTTCCCGATTGCTAAAGTGGCCGCTAAGTTAGCCGTTGGTTACACCCTCGATGAGCTGGAAAACGAAATTACCGGTGGCAAAACCCCAGCCTCGTTTGAGCCAGCACTTGATTACGTAGTGACCAAGATCCCACGGTTTAACTTTGAAAAATTTCCCGGTGCGAATGACCGGTTGACCACCCAAATGAAATCGGTGGGTGAGGTGATGGCAATTGGCCGTAACCAACAAGAATCATTGCAAAAAGCCCTGCGTGGTCTAGAAATTGGCGTATCTGGCTTTGACCCGATGGTTGATAGCAATGACCCACAAGCACAGAACAAAGTGATTCGCGAACTGAAAGAACCTGGCGCTGAGCGCATTTTCTATATCGCCGATGCTTTCCGCCTTGGTATGAGTGTGGCCGAAGTGCATGAACTGAGCCATGTTGATCCTTGGTACTTGGTACAAATTGAAGAGCTGGTGCAGATTGAAGCTGAGATTGTCCAGATGGGCATGGCCGGCCTAGATGCGCGCGTCATGCGCTTACTCAAGCGCAAAGGCTTCGCCGACAAACGTATCGCTGACTTGCTCCACGTCGCCGAAGCAGAAGTGCGCCGTCGGCGTCATGATCTGGGTGTACTACCGGTTTATAAGCGGGTGGATACCTGTGCCGCGGAGTTTGCTTCAGATACTGCGTATATGTATTCCACTTACGATGAAGAGTGTGAAGCAGCGCCAACGAACAAGAAAAAGATTATGGTCATTGGTGGCGGGCCAAACCGCATTGGCCAAGGTATCGAATTTGATTATTGCTGTGTGCACGCGGCCTTAGCGTTGCGCGAAGATGGTTACGAAACCATCATGGTCAACTGCAACCCGGAGACGGTCTCGACGGATTACGATACCTCCGATCGTTTGTATTTTGAACCTATTACCTTGGAAGATGTGTTAGAAATTGTTCGGGTTGAGCAACCGCTTGGGGTGATTGTGCAATACGGTGGACAAACGCCCTTAAAATTAGCGCGTGACTTAGAGGCCAATGGCGTGCCTATTATTGGTACTTCACCCGAAGCCATTGACCGCTCTGAAGACCGTGAACGGTTCCAGCTAGCAGTACGGCGTCTGGGCTTAAAGCAGCCAGAGAACGCCACCGTCACGCATGTAGAGCAAGCCATCGTTGAAGCCGCTCGTATTGGCTATCCATTGGTGGTAAGGCCCTCTTATGTGCTGGGTGGGCGAGCCATGGAGATTGTTTACGACGAACAAGATCTGCGCCGTTATTTGAACGATGCGGTGAAAGTGTCTAACTCTGCGCCAGTGTTGCTGGATCGGTTTTTGGATAATGCGATTGAAGTCGATGTCGATGCCATCTGTGACGGTGAAACGGTGCTGATTGGCGGCATTATGCAGCACATTGAGCAAGCCGGTGTTCACTCCGGCGACTCAGCCTGTTCATTACCGCCGTACTCATTGAGTAAGGGCATTCAAGACCAATTACGCGAGCAAATGAGTAAGCTAGCCTTTGAATTGGGCGTTAACGGCTTAATGAATGCGCAGTTTGCCATTCAGGGTGAGGACATTTACCTGATTGAAGTGAACCCGCGGGCAGCACGTACGGTGCCATTTGTTTCTAAAGCGACCGGTTTGCCATTAGCAAAAATTGCCGCGCGGGTCATGGCTGGCCAGAGTTTGGCGGCACAGGGTTATACCCAAGAAGTGATTCCACCGTATTTTTCGGTCAAAGAAGTGGTTATTCCGTTCGCTAAATTTCAAGGGGTGGACCCGATTCGCGGGCCAGAAATGCGCTCTACCGGCGAGGTCATGGGGGTTGGCGAAGATTTTGCTGAAGCTTATGCCAAAGCTAATCTTGGCGCTGGTGTGGCACTGGCAAAAGCGGGCAAAGCCTTGTTGTCGGTCCGCAATGGCGATAAGCACCGATTAGCCGAGTTGGCGCAAGGGCTGCTCGATATTGGCTTTACCCTTGAGGCCACGCGCGGCAGTGCAAAATACCTGCAGAGTTTGAACATGCCGTGCTCAGTGGTGAATAAGCTGCAAGAGGGTCGACCAAATATTGTTGATGCAATCAAAAACGGCGAGTACAGTTACATTATCAATACGGTTGAAGGTCGCCAAGCCATTACCGATTCTGTCTATATTCGCCGTGAGGCGTTGCTAAACAAAGTGATTTA
>DIVC01000007.1:1469-4510 GCA_002423905.1 Idiomarina sp. UBA6142 | reverse complement strand
GAGCAGCAGGGTTTTTGCGAAGGTCGGATTCAAGAAATTGAAGCCAAACTGGGCGCGGCACAGGTGATTGATATCACCAAGATACCCAACCAAGGCAAAGTTATTTTTGGCGCAACGGTTAAGTTATACAACACCACGACCGATAAAGAAGTGACTTATCGTATTGTGGGCGATGACGAAGCCGACATCAAGCAGCAGTTGATATCGGTGAATTCGCCGCTTGCTCGTGCGTTGATCGGCAAAATGGTGGACGATGTGGCGCGGGTGACCACGCCAGCCGGTGAGGTAGACTATGAGGTGGTGCAGGTCGACTATCGTTAGGTCGGTGTGCTGCTTACCCTTCTACTTGTTTAACAGCGCGACTAGTTCGCGCTGTTTTTGTTTGCGCTCAGCAGCGCTCGATTGCGGTTGCTGATACATCTGTACATCTGGAAATACTTCGTGCAGTTGGCGCTCAAGTGCCTTGGCTATGGCAGCGGCAACTGGGCGCGAAGTGGCCTTGCGCGAGGCTACTTTTGACACTAAAGATGGGCTCTTGTTGATAGCTTGTGCAAGCATCGAAAAATCAAAACCACGCACAGCTAATTCCATTTTAATTTGTTTACTATCCATGAGGTGTTGTGCTGTCTGAACTATGAATTCATAATTGAAGTCACATTTAAGTCTAATTACCACTCAAATGAGCGCCGATATGTCAAATGACAGAAAAACCAATAAAAACAAATCAAATGACACTGGTTTGAATAGTACACCGATGCGAAATAAAAGCAAAACTGAATTCATTGATTTCGATACCTGCATGACTCGATTGAGAGCCATCAGCGGGCATACTCGTGATAGCAAGGTCTTACAGTATTTTGATATACCGCAAAGTACCTATAGTAACTGGTTGCGGCGCGGGCGGCTGAATACTGGTACTTTGGTTGGAGTGCTGCTGGCGCAGGGTACTTCGTTAGATAAGTTTTTCGCGCCCGATCAAATCCTCAGTTATCCTGCCGGTGTTGCTGAAGCGCAAGCGTTAGGTATTCACGAGCCGGAATTAGTAGCGAGCAGTGTCAGTCTAACTTTGCGAGCGCTAACGCGCATTGAGCCACTGTTACAGGAGTTAAATATAGAGTTGAGCGAGGCACAAAAAGAATTATTGGTGGATACTTACTTTGGCCAGCGCAACGAAACCGTATCCCTCTCGTTTGCGTTACAGCAAGTGGCCAAAGCGTTGGTTTTCAAAGATGAGTTAAACCGCACAACTAAGCGCGTGGCAGGGCGATTTTAGCTGCTTTGCTGGCACGGTAGAGAATCAATATTTTACCAATGACTTGTACTTTGTGGGCCCCAGTGTGGACCACTATGGTGGTATAAATCATCTCGCGCAATTCACGATCTTGTTCGGGAACGCGCACTTTGATCAGCTCATGATGTTCCAGCGCTAATTCGATTTCGGCCATAACGCCTTCGGTTAAGCCGTTGGCGCCTAATAACACCACCGGCTTGAGTGAATGAGCAAGACCTTTGAGGAACTGTTTTTGTTTATTGCTTAAGCTTGTGGCGGTTGCCATGTAATAATATCCCACTGATGACTTGAATTTTGGCTATTCTACCGCCATATGGTGGGTAGACGCTAGTTTGGTAGGACACAATGGCAAAAAAACGTTCAGCCAGCAGTACCCGCTGGTTGCAAGAGCACTTTAGCGATCATTACGTGCAGCAGGCACAAAAGAAGGGTTTGCGGTCGCGTGCGGTATTCAAGCTTGATGAGATCCAGCAGCGCGATAGATTGCTACGGCCAGGCATGACAGTTGTTGACTTAGGTGCGGCACCGGGCGGTTGGTCACAGTATGTGGTCGATCATTTAAACGGTCAGTGTCGGGTGATTGCCTGTGACATTTTACCGATGGACCCAATCGCCGGTGTCGATTTTCTCGAAGGCGACTTTCGCGACGATGAGGTTTTACAAACTCTGTTGAGCCGAATAGGTGGTAAAACCGTAGACGTAGTATTATCTGATATGGCTCCTAACATGAGCGGTAATGATAATGTCGACCAACCCCGCGCTATGTATCTGATTGAATTAGCGCTGGATATGTGTCATCAGGTGATGAAACCCGGTGGTAGCTTTGTGGTCAAAGTGTTTCATGGGCAAGGTTTTGAAGAGTTTTTGAAGGCGGTGCGAGCGGCCTTTACCACGGTTAAGACACGCAAGCCAGACTCATCGCGAGCGCGCTCACGAGAGGTCTATCTGGTGGCGACTGGATACAAATTGTAGTAGGCTTGTCACAAGCATTTATTAAGAGGTAGTCAGCTTTGAGCGACATGGCAAAAAATCTTATCCTTTGGCTCGTTATCGCCGTTGTGCTGATGACAGTTTTTAATGGTCTGAACCCGAATACCGGTAGCTCCAATAACGTTCCCTATAGCCAGTTTATTAACTCGGTGAATAATGGCTCTATTCGCCAAGCTGATATTGATGGCCGGGTGATTACTGCGCAAACGCGCACAGGTGATAGCGTCAAGACCATTATTCCAACTCAACAAGATCCAAAGTTGCTGGACGACTTGATCCGCAACAATGTTGAAGTGAACGGTAAATTGCCGGAAGAACCGAGCATGCTGTTCCAAATTTTAATTTCTTGGTTCCCGATGCTGTTGCTGATTGGTGTGTGGATTTTCTTCATGCGCCAAATGCAAGGTGGCGGTGGTCGCGGAGCCATGTCGTTTGGCAAGAGCAAAGCGCGGTTAATGGGTGAAGACCAAATTAAGACCACCTTTGCCGATGTCGCTGGCTGTGATGAAGCCAAAGAAGAAGTTTCTGAGCTGGTTGAATACCTACGTGACCCCACTAAGTTCCAACGCCTCGGTGGTAAAATTCCGACGGGCATATTAATGGTGGGACCTCCGGGTACGGGTAAAACATTGTTGGCTAAGGCCATCGCTGGCGAAGCACGGGTGCCATTTTTCTCGATTTCAGGTTCTGATTTTGTCGAGATGTTCGTCGGGGTTGGTGCCTCGCGGGTCCGTGACATGTTTGAACAGGCTAAGAAATC
>DIVC01000007.1:0-1428 GCA_002423905.1 Idiomarina sp. UBA6142 | reverse complement strand
CACGAAGGTATTATCGTGATTGCTGCGACTAACCGCCCGGATGTCCTTGACCCAGCGTTATTGCGACCTGGCCGTTTCGATCGTCAAGTCACGGTAGGCTTACCCGATGTGCGTGGTCGTGAACAGATTTTAAAAGTGCACATGCGTAAGGTTCCTCTTGGTGATGATGTTGATGCTGCGGTTATTGCGCGCGGCACACCGGGCTTCTCCGGTGCAGATTTGGCGAACCTCGTGAATGAAGCCGCATTGTTTGCTGCGCGCAATAATAAGCGTGTGGTGGCGATGGAGGAGTTTGAGAAAGCCAAAGACAAGATCATGATGGGCACTGAGCGTCGTTCGATGGTCATGACCGAAGAAGAAAAAACCATGACTGCCTACCACGAAGCCGGCCATGCTATTGTCGGTCGTTTGGTTCCAGAGCATGATCCGGTGTATAAGGTATCTATTATTCCGCGTGGTCGTGCGCTTGGGGTGACCATGTATTTGCCGTTGCAAGATCGGGTTAGCCATAGCAAACAATACCTAGAAAGTATGATTTCGAGTTTGTTTGGTGGGCGCATTGCCGAGCAGGTGATTTATGGTTTTGAGAAAGTCACCACCGGCGCCTCGAACGATATTGAACGCGCGACCATGATCGCTAAGAAGATGGTCACACAGTGGGGATTATCTGAGAAATTAGGCCCGTTACTGTATGCCGATGATGAAGGTGAAGTGTTCTTGGGGCGTTCGGTCACGCAACATAAGCAAATGTCAGATGATACCGCGCGAGCTATTGACCAAGAAGTGAAGCTATTTATCGATCGCAACTATGACCGAGCGAAGCAATTGGTCGAAGAGAACGTCGATATTCTGCATGCGATGAAAGATGCATTGATGAAATATGAAACCATTGATGCCGACCAGATCGATGATCTGATGAATCGTCGCCCAGTTCGCGAGCCACGCGATTGGCAGAAATCTGACCAGAGCGGCAATGGTAAGTCAGGTGCTAAGGCGGAGAAAGAAGAGCGACCCTTAGCGACTGGAAAACCCGGCGATGCTCCTGCGAGCTAGCTATGAAAGCCCCGCACTCTGCGGGGCTTTTGTTTTACTCTCATGCAAGGATTGACCGATGATCCAGGTGATGGGGATCTTAAATGTCACCCCCGACTCATTTTCTGATGGCGGCCGCTTTATCGGTCGTGATCGAGCGCTCCGACAAGCGCTGCAAATGGTTGCTGATGGTGCTAGTTACATTGATATAGGCGGTGAATCAACCCGTCCTGGGGCAACCGCGGTGAGCGTGCAAGAGGAGCTTGATCGGGTTATTCCGGTGGTGCAATGTATTGCCCAAGAAAGTCCGGTAGTGCTCTCGGTCGATACCTGTAAAGCCCTGGTAATGAGTGAGGCCATCAAGGCCGGTGTGGGTATGATCAACGATGTAAAGGC
>DIVC01000119.1:13488-15586 GCA_002423905.1 Idiomarina sp. UBA6142 | reverse complement strand
GTTTTATCTTTTGAACACATCTATGCTGGTGGAAAAACCGGTCCTATTGATCGTTGATGATATCAGCGAGAATATTTTGATCGCCTCAGAACTACTCAAACCCTTCTATAAAGTCAAAGCTGCAACTAATGGCGATAAAGCCCTTGCGATCTGTGCGGCTGAAAATCCTCCTGATCTAGTCATCCTTGATATGGTTATGCCCGGTTTATCAGGCCTTGAGGTGTGTAACAGACTACAGCAAAGTGAGCAGACAAAACATATTCCGATTTTATTCATGAGCGCTATGGATTCTGAATTCGAGCGCGAACAATGCCTAAGCGCCGGGGCGAAGGATTTTGTCCCGAAACCGATTGACCCGAAACAACTGATTGACTGCGTGAATTTTTACTTACCGTCAAACTCCTCTCGTAAGGAATCCAATTAATGCAAAATCATAACCAAGCTGCTGATTTGATGGAAAAATTTAATTTATCCAATGACGAAATGCAACTGATCGCCGAAGCAGGACTAGTACTTAGTAATCAAATGGATAACTTCGTAGCACAATGGTACACATGGCTGGAAGCTCGCGAAGAGTTTGATTTATTCTTCGGTTCCAATCCCATCAACCTTAAACGTGTGCAGTATCAACAAAAACTGCACTGGCAGACTTTTTTCCAAGGTTATATTGACGAGGATTACATTCAATCACGACGCCAGATCGGCGCTGTGCATGCTCGCATCAATTTACCCAACGATATTTATTTTGCCGGTATGAATGTAGCTTTTGAGCTGCTCAGTAACCTACTTCGTACCGCCAAATCCAAACACAAAGAGTTGAATACGAGTATTCACGCTATCGGTAAATTAATTTTTATTGATTCGTATCTGGTCATTGATGAAATTACCCGCATTCAAAACGAGCGCATCTCGGAAAGCACCAAAGCGATGATGGAGATGTCTACTCCAGTGACACCGATTTGGGAAGGCATCTTACTACTGCCATTATTGGGTATTATCGACTCTATGCGTACCCAAGATATTATGAATAAAACCTTGCTCAAAATTAGCGAGACTCGAGCTAAAGTGTTTGTCATCGATATCAGCGGTGTTGCAACCGTCGATACCGCTGTTGCCAACCAGTTAATAAAAATCACCAAAGCAACCCAGCTGATGGGCTGTGAGTCGATTATATCGGGCATCTCTCCGGGTATTGCTCGAACCATTGTGGAACTTGGAGTGAATGTTGGTGAAGTTAAAACCACCTCAACGTTACGTGATGCATTCGAGATTGCGTTACGACTGATTAACGTACAAATAAATGCCCAGTGAACTGAATTAGGTGAATGCTGTGAGCACTTTAAATCATGCAGGTATTTCAATTAGTCAAATTAAGCATCAGCTTATCGTCACCTTGCAAGGCGATTTAAGTGAGCAGCTGTTAAATGTATTCAAAACGCGTGTGTTGGAGCAAATTCAGCAACGAAAAGCCAAAATTGTTGTCATCGAATTATCGGCAATTCAGGTCCTGGACCTTCATGATTATGAGGAGCTCCAGAAGCTGATCAAAATGATCGCTCTGCTCGGCGGAGAAACCCGCTTTATCGGGTTTCAGCCTGGTGTTATTGCCTATCTTAGTAGTGTGGGCGCTGACTTTTCTGGCATAAAAGTCATCGCGGGACTTGATGATGTGGATTAACCCAATGGTTAAGGACCACGCATTACATCATTGGATTAGCAAGGAGTGGTCGATGTCATCGCAGTTATTTTTTACTATTCAGTCTGATATCGACATAAAAATAGCAATCACCCGCACTTTGCGAGCTGCTGAACTGGAAAACGTTGAAGGGGTTGATAGGGCGCAATTAGCCACTATTGTGTCTGAACTAGCAACCAACATGCTCAAATATGCCGGTGGTGGTAAGATTGAATTCAACATAAATCGACAACCAAACTATATTGAATTCCAAATCATAGCGAGTGACCGTGGTCCCGGAATTGCTAATATCAGTTTAGCGATGTCTGAGCATTACAGTACCGGAAGCTCTCTAGGTCTGGGGTTGCCCGGTATCAAACGACTCGCCGATCAATTCACGATTGTTTCAACGCCGGAAACCGG
>DIVC01000119.1:9472-13412 GCA_002423905.1 Idiomarina sp. UBA6142 | reverse complement strand
GGCCTATCAAACAGCAATTTTATTAGCCGAACATCTTCGCGTTAACGCGCAATTACCGCTGCCAACCATCATGCAAGTGCTGCATGAGCAGGCATTAACAACGGTCGGTGCCTCGGTTGGAATCATGCGGCTGATGGCTAATAGTAATAGTTTAGAATATATCGGTGTTGGTAACGTTAATTGTCTAGTATTCGCTGATAAACGTTATCGTGGCTTATCCAAAGATGGTCTTATTGGCCAACGTTTGCCGACTTTGCGAGTGCAACATTTACCATTTTACCCAGGCTCTGTGGCAATGCTCTTTAGTGATGGTATTTCTCAGACTGGAGTCGTTAGTGATAAATTTCAAACGCGGTTAGGAAGTGCAAAAAATATAGCGCAACAAATCTTAAGTCGTCACGGCAAAATCCATGATGATGCCTCCTGCGTGGTGATGAAATGGAATCAATAGCGAGTAAAACGGTTAGCTTCGAATCTTCAGCTTCGCTGCCCCTGCTGCGCGATAAAATCCGTAGCATCACGCAACTGCTCACGCGTGATGAGATCTTAATTACCAGAATTATTTCAGAACTATCGGATAGCTGTCGTTGGGTCAAACAGAATTGTGATGACTGTAAAGTCGAGCTAATGCTTAACCAGCTTCAGGCCAACATATTCTTGACCGCACGTTTTTCTGGCTCAACTATTGACGGACGACGTAATCCAAGCCGCTATATAAAAATTGGCCTCTTACAACTTTCGAACCAAGACAGCGCATGGAAATTCGATATCAAATATAGCTTTGATGGGCAAAAAATAACCCCTGCTATGAGTCAACATCTCGCCCAACTTTTACAACAACAATCCCCTCAAGAGTTATTTGAAGAACTCGAGCGAAAAAACCAAGATTTAGCCGAAGCAAAACAAATCGCCGAACAAGCCGCTGAAACCAAAGCGCAATTCCTAGCTAATATGAGCCATGAAATCAGAACACCCATGAATGCCATAATCGGTATGACTGGGCTAGCACTGAAAACTGATTTAGATAGTCGCCAGCGCGGCTACATGCAACGGGTCAACAAAGCGGCGGAAAACTTATTGGGGATCATCAACGATATTCTCGATTTTTCTAAAATTGAAGCCGATAAGCTAGCCATAGAAGAAATTCCTTTTGATATCGACGATGTGTTTGATGACGTACTTAGCTTGGTCGGCCCTAAGGCGGAAGAAAAAGGCTTAGAACTGCTGTTCGAAGAGGACCCCGAAATACCGGTCACGCTAATTGGTGACCCGTTACGACTCTCTCAAGTTCTAATTAATCTGACCAACAATGCCATTAAATTTACTGAGCAAGGTGAAATTACCGTAAAAGTAAGCTGTCTAGAACAACAGCAGCAACACATAACCTTGCAATTTGTCATACAGGATTCCGGTATCGGCATGACTTCGGAGCAGCAAGCCGGCCTGTTTAAGTCATTTAGTCAGGCCGATGCATCAACGACACGAAAATATGGTGGAACTGGGCTTGGACTTGCTATCTCGAAAAAATTAGTCGACCTCATGAACGGCGAAATATGGGTTGAAAGTACTCCAAACATTGGTTCAAGCTTTTACTTTACTGCTGAATTCCCAGTCATAACCGCGACACCTGAACAACCACTAGCGTTAACCAAGAACATAGAAAATATCAGAGCTTTGATTGTCGATGACAACAATCATGCATGTGAAATCGTGGCGGCGATTCTTAGTCAAATTGGTATCAACAGTGAACAAGCAGAAAGTGGTCTAGATGGCATTGCCGCAATCCAAAAAGCCGACGCAGAGGATCAACCATTCCAATTACTAATCATTGATTGGCGGATGCCGGCAATGAATGGAATTGAAGCTATTCGGGAGATTCAGCGGCTGCCATTGAAATATCAGCCTATGGTAATCATGGCTACCGCTTTTGGTAGTGATGACGCGAAAGAAGCAGCGGAGCGAAGCTCACTAAAAATTGAGAGCATTGTGACCAAACCAATTATTCCAGCTCGATTTATCCGCTTAATTTTAACCAAGCTCGGGCTCTCTAAAAATAGCCCAAATAAACCATTTAAACAGCATAGCAGCGAAGATTTCGAGCGGCCGCTCAGCAAGATTCGTGGTGCACGGCTCCTGTTAGTCGAAGATAACGAAATGAATCAAGAGCTCGCCATAGAGTTATTGGCCAATGCTGGCATTACAGTTCGACTCGCTGAAAATGGCCAACAGGCGCTCGATATTTTAGCCACCGACGACCAATTTGATGGCATTTTAATGGATTGCCAAATGCCGATCATGGATGGCTTTCAAGCAACCCGCCTAATTCGTCAACAAAGCCGCTTCGATGCCTTGCCTATTATCGCGATGACCGCCAATGCCATGGCTGATGACCGCGAAAAAGTCATTGCTGTAGGCATGTGCGACCATATCGCCAAACCACTAAATCTCCATGCGATGTTTTCTACTATTGCGAAATGGGTCACCCCCAGACATCAAAACTTAAGTAAAACCCTGTCCGTGAAACCCGCAGCTGAAGATATTACCGATGCGAATCAGTTGCCAGATTTACCGGGTATCGATACGCGAAGCGGCTTCGCTACTACGATGAATAACTGGAAACTTTATAAGCGGCAATTAACTATGTTTGACGAGCGCCAGCGCTCATTCTCTGAGTTATTTCTCCAAGCCCGAAAAAGCTTCGATAGTGAATTATCGATACGACTCGCGCACACCCTTAAAGGTACCGCCGGAAATATTGGCGCGCATGCACTGTATGAATTAGCCGGACAATTAGAAACCGCAGTGAAGTTACAAAAATCTGATGCCGACATCGATGTGGCTTATCGGCGCGTTCAAAATGAACTTGACACAGTGCTCAATGGACTCAAATTCCTGAATATTTCCGTACCAAAGCCAAATAAGTCCGGAGCCAGTTTAGCGTCGATAAAAAATAAGCTTTCTGAGCTCTTAGCATTATGTGAGAGCGATGATGTTGATGCGGTTGTGCTGCTTGATTCAATTCTGACCGACGTAGAACCTGCAGTAGCCAGTCAACTAAAAGAGATCATGCCATTACTCGATAACTATGAATTCGAGGGAGCAGCTGAAAAAATCCGTCAATTGCTGTAATGGCAACCCAATGTTGCTCTTTTGTTTGACGCTAATTTTGGTTAATCTAAGCACTACTTGTGCATACAAATCGCACACTCTATTTATCGACAGGTAGCATCGGAGTTCTCATGGCACGCCCAGCATTTGATTGGCAAGATCCGTTTCAGTTCAGCACCTTATTAACCGAAGATGAGCGCATGATCCGCGATACCGCACATGATTATTGCCAAGATAAGCTCATGTCACGGGTACTTTTGGCCAATCGCAACGAGCATTTCGACCGTGAGATCATGAACGAACTCGGAGAACTGGGCTTGTTAGGTGCTACCCTGCCGGAAAAATACGGCTGCTCAGAAGTTAATTATGTATCGTACGGTCTTGTCGCACGCGAAGTTGAGCGGGTCGATTCCGGCTACCGCAGTGCCATGAGCGTGCAATCGTCATTGGTGATGCATCCAATTTATGAGTACGGCACGGAAGCACAACGGCTCAAATATTTGCCGAAATTAGCGACCGGTGAGTGGGTTGGCTGCTTCGGGTTAACCGAACCAGACGCTGGCTCAGACCCGGCGAGCATGCGCACCACCGCGCGTAAAACCGACGGCGGTTACGTGCTTAAAGGTAGCAAGATGTGGATCACTAACTCACCCATTGCCGACGTATTTGTGGTGTGGGCGAAGCTCGATGGTGAGATCCGCGGTTTTGTTTTAGAAAAAGGCATGAAAGGCCTGTCAGCACCTAAAATTGAGGGGAAATTCTCGCTGCGTGCTTCGATTACCGGCGAAATTGTCATGGATAACGTCGAAGTACCCGAAGATGCCTTATTACC
>DIVC01000119.1:7743-9430 GCA_002423905.1 Idiomarina sp. UBA6142 | reverse complement strand
CTGGTGCAAAAGAAACTCGCAGACATGCAAACCGAAATTACGATTGGTTTGCTGGCTTGCCTCCAAGCCGGCCGCTTAATGGATGCGGGCGCATTAGCGCCGGAGACCATCAGCTTAATCAAGCGCAATTCGTGCGGCAAAGCCCTTGATATCGCCCGCGTGGCGCGCGACATGCATGGTGGTAACGGCATTGCCGATGAATACCACGTTATTCGTCACGTGATGAACTTAGAAGCGGTTAACACCTACGAGGGTACGCACGACGTGCACGCGCTAATTTTAGGCCGCGCACAAACCGGTCTGCAGGCGTTTGGTTAACTTTAGGCGCCATCATGACCGTTCTCAATCAACAACATCCAGCGTTGGTGGAACTGCTCCAGCGCATCGCTTCTGAACAACTACCGCCAGCTATCAACGCTGGCGGTGTGCTATCGGACGCCGATTATTTTGAGCTGTATGAAACCCAGCTAACCAGTCGTTTGCTGGATTTACAGTCGCGGCTCATGCAAGCCGCCGGGCAAAGCTTCTACACCATTGGCAGCGCCGGTCACGAAGGTAACGCCGCAGTAGCGAAAGCATTGCGCGTAACCGACCCGGCTTTTTTGCACTACCGCAGTGGTGCTTTTTTCATACAACGCGCGAAACAGCTGCCCGGCAGTACACCAATCTATGACATGCTGCTCAGCTTCGCTGCCTCCAGTGACGACCCTATTGCTGGTGGTCGGCATAAGGTACTAGGTAGCTTGGCGTTGAACATTCCGCCGCAGACCAGCACCATCGCCTCACATCTGCCCAAAGCTATGGGCACCGCATTCGCAATTGGTTTATCGAAGCGCTTAAACCATCGCGGCAGTTGGCCCGTTGATGCCATCGCCATGTGCAGTTTTGGCGATGCCTCAGCGAATCACTCTACCGCAGTCGGTGCTATGAACGCGGTTAGTTGGACCGCCTATCAAACCATCCCGATGCCATTGTTGATGGTGTGCGAAGACAATGGTCTCGGTATTTCCACCCACACCCCTAACGGCTGGGTGCAACAACAATTGAGCCAGCGCCCGGCGCTGAAGTATTTCCAAGCCGACGGCAGCAATTTAGCGGAGACCTACTTGGTGGCGCGCGAAGCGGCCGACTATGTCCGCCGTTTGCGTAAGCCGGCTATTTTACATTTACGTACCGTGCGGTTGTACGGTCATGCTGGTGCTGATGCGGAAGTGTCGTATCGTAGCAAGCAAGAAATCGCCCGCGATGCGGAACGCGATCCGTTGTTGCATGGCGCTGCAGCGTTGATTCAGCGCGGCCTGTTTAGTGCCGCTGAGTTAGTGGCATACATCACCGAGCAGCAGCAACGCATTGCCCGCGTGGCAGCCGTAGCGGCCAGCCGACCGAAGCTGGAGACCGCAGCGGCGGTGATGGCGTCTATCGCTCCTATTAGAGAAACCGCTAAAGGGGCAGGCACTTTTGCTAAAGGGGCAGGCACTTTTGAAAAAGTGCCTGCCCCTTATGGCGTTTGGCCGAGCGAAAAACCCCAGCACTTGGCAAAAATGATCAACCTCACCCTGCACGAGGCGATGGCGCAGTATTCACAGATCGTCATGTGCGGCGAAGATATCGCCAAAAAAGGTGGTGTGTACGGCGTGACCCAGCAGTTATTCGAGAAATTCGGGCCAAACCGAGTGCTCAATACACT
>DIVC01000119.1:6477-7657 GCA_002423905.1 Idiomarina sp. UBA6142 | reverse complement strand
GGACACTTCCATAACGATAACTCGTTCGCGGTGTTCCGCGATATCCCTGGGGTGATTGTGCTCTGTCCATCGAACGGCTGCGATGCCGTGCACTTGGTGCGTGATGCGGTACGGTTAGCACATGAGCAGCAGCGTGTGGTTATTTTGCTTGAGCCGATTGCCCTGTATATGACCCGCGACCTACACAGCGAAGGCGACAACGGCTGGCTGTTCGGCCCCGATGACGCTAAAGGGGCAGGCACTTTTGAAAAAATGCCTGCCCCTTACATGTTTGGTGACGGCGACGAGCTGGCCATCATTAGCTACGGCAACGGCTACTACCTGAGCCGACAAGCGGAAAAATTGCTAGCCGAGCAAGGCCATCGCATTCGCGTTATTGACTTGCGTTGCCTGGTGCCGCTGCAAACCGACGCGGTCATTGCAGCCCTCGGCAATTGCCGCAAGGTGCTTATTGTTGACGAATGCCGCCGCCGTGGCTCTCTGAGCGAGGAGCTGTTCACGGCGCTGCATGAAGCCAAGCCCAGTTATTACAGTATTCAGCGCCTAACCGCCGAGGATAGTTTCATTCCATTAGGCAAAGCGGCTTACATCACCTTGCCATCGCGCGACCAGATCGTCGATCAAGCGCAAGCCATGCTGGGAGGTGCACGCCCATGAATCAGCAGAAAAAAACCGCGTTAGTGGTATGCCCCGGTCGTGGCACTTATAACAAGCCTGAGCTTGGAAGTATCACAAATAACGCAAATAGCGACTCAATAAAGCATTTTATCAGCCAAGTTGACCACGTTCGCGCACAATTGCAGCGCCCAACCTTAACCGAACTGGATCAAGCGCCGCTATTTAAAAGCAGCTTACATCAACACCCAGACAACGCTGCCACGTTGATTTATGGCGCTGGCGTGGCTGATTTTATGGCCATTGACCGCGAGCAATTTGATGTGGTGGCCATCACCGGTAACTCCATGGGCTGGTATACCGCGCTAGCTTGCGCTGGCTGCTGGGATATCGATACCGGCACACGGTTGGTCAGCAATATGGCGGAACTCACCGCTACAGGCGATGGCGCACAGTTTATTTATCCGTTAACGGACGCAGAATGGCGCCCAGACCCTGCTCGCATTGCGCAGGTTCAGGAGCAGCTGCAGCAGCACCAAGGCGCCCTGTTCATGTCGATTAACTA
>DIVC01000119.1:2597-6447 GCA_002423905.1 Idiomarina sp. UBA6142 | reverse complement strand
GGCTCATGCAACAGGCTGCTGCGGAAGCCCAGCAAAACTGGCCGGCTAGCTTATTCAAAGCGCCGCATACACCGCTCATTGATGGCCGCGGGCAGATTTGGTCGCGCAGCGTTGCCGACCAACAAGCCTTGCAGCGCTATACTCTTGGTCACCAGGTCACGCAGACCTACGATTTCACCCAGGCCATTACCACGGCACTGAAAGAATTCGCGCCCGACCATATTATTTTGCTCGGTCCGGGCAGCGGCTTAGGTGGCGCGGTGGCGCAGGCGATGATTGCGTCCGGTTGGCAGGATCTGCGTGATAAAGACGACTTCAGCGCACGACAAAGTCAGCCGCTTCCCTATGTGTTGAGTATGGGCATGCCAGAGCAGCGCGCATTAGTCACCGGGCGTTAAGTTTGACTTAAGCTGAGCACGCTAGCCTAGCGTGCAACAGACAGGAGCAAACCATGAAACCAGAACAAAAAGGTGCCATGCGCATTGTCCGCGCCACGTTTAACTCCATGCGCGGCTTTAAACTCGGTTGGCAATCTGAAGCAGCAGTACGACAAGACGTGCTTCTGTGCGCGGTGCTTGCGGTGGTAGCGATTGCCGCTCCAGTCAGCACCGTGGAAAGAATCCTCATGTTTGGCTCGCTGTTGCTGCTACTGATCGTCGAGTTCCTCAACACCTCAGTGGAAGCCGCCATTGACCGCATCGGCCCCGAACGCCACGAGCTCAGCGGCAAAGCCAAAGACACCGCCTCCACTGCAGTGTTCTTCGCGCTCACCAACATCGCCGTTACCTACGGCCTAATCCTCCTTTAAGGGGCAGGCACTTTTNNCTTAAGGTATAACTGCGCCTGTGCGTCGTCAGCGTTAGCTCATCCAGCGATACATAATACTAGCGAACCAGCCGCTGAGCAGCAGCATCACCGGTAATGCCCACGAAGCCAAACGCTCCGAAAGCTGCTTAATATTGAGCATCGATGAGAACAGAATGAGCACATGTAAACACAGTGCAAATACAATCAAAGCCGCAATGATGTCGAGATGCTCAAGGCCCAGGGGTTGCGCTACGATCAGCACAACGGCAAAAGGCATCATTGAAACGCCAGCAATGTACAGATCGGTTTTCACCGCGCCCTCACCGCTGCCCAGTTTACTGGCCAGTAAGCTAGTCAATGCCAACGCTAGAACCGGTACAATACCAACCAAACAGAGCTTGATGAAATCAGCGAAACCAGAATTATCTGGTATGTAAAAGCCGGTGTTGCGAACCGCCGAATACATCACCATGGCAAATACCAAGGCGAAAATAATACCAACCGCAACGCCGACCCATAGCGCACGATCAGCACCTATCACACGATAGGCTTGTGCCGCACCACCAAAAGGTGACATTGCAGTATGACGCACCGTCAACCACAGATCTTTAGCCAAATTCAGGCCACCTGCTTTCAACTTATCAAGGTCAACCGCAACTTTAGCGGGTTTAGTAGCGTGTCCGCAGGATGGACAAACCGCAGCATCTTCAGTAATTTTGGTACCACACTGAGAACAAAACATAAGCACCTCATTGCGCTTAAACATAACGCCAAATCGGCGTCACATTTACGCTAGCACAGCGTCAAAACAACGTACATATCGCAAAAATTAGTGAATTTCTGAGATACATTGTTAACCCATAGCGAGTGATAGGAGCCGTCCATGAAACGCACCATCGCAACCCTTTGTACCGCACTTGTGGCACTCAACATCGGCCAGATTAGTGCGGCTGACCGCATCACCGGCCACCATTTTGCCACCCGCTCCGAGGCCATGGCGCCGCATGCCATGGCCGCTACCAGTCAGCCGCTGGCCACGCAAGTGGCACTCGACATTATGCGCAACGGCGGCAACGCTATTGACGCGGCAATTGCTGCCAACGCTGTGCTGGGGCTGACCGAGCCAACCGGTAACGGCATCGGTGGCGACTTATACGCCATTGTCTGGCACGCCGAGACGCAAAAGTTATACGGTTTGAACGCTTCTGGCCGCTCGCCGAAAAACTTGCCCTTCGAGTATTGGGCCGCGAATGGCTACGACAAAATTCCTGCGCGCGGGGTGCTGCCGATCAGTGTGCCGGGCACCGTAGATGGCTGGTACCAATTGCACGCTAAATTTGGCGCCAAGCCGATGCCTGAAATTCTCCAACCTGCTATCGACTATGCCCGTGAAGGCTTTCCTGTCACCGAAGTGATTGCTTACTATTTCGAGCGCAATGCAGCCGTTTTAGCCAACCAACCTGGCTTTAAAGAGGTGTTCCTAAAAGACGGCGTGCCACCACAAAAAGGCAAGCGCTTCCGCAATCCTGACCTGGCCAACACCTATGAGGCACTCGCCAAAGGTGGCCGCGATGCATTCTATAAAGGTGACATGGCGCGCAGTATGGCTGAGTTCGTACAACAGCACGGCGGCTTTTTAAGCTATGAGGACCTCGCCAGCCACTTCTCGATCTGGGTGGACCCCGTCTCGACCAATTATCGTGGCTATGATTTGTGGGAATTACCGCCGAATACCCAGGGTATCGCCGCACAACAGATCCTGAATATATTGGAGGGTTACGATCTAAAGAGCCTCGGCTTTGACAGCGCGGAGTACATCCATTTATTTACCGAAGCGAAGAAATTAGCCTTTGAAGACCGGGCCAAATACTACTCTGATCCAGCGTTTAACGACGTGCCGGTAGAGGGGCTGTTAGACAAAGACTACGCCCGTGAACGCGCTAAACTGATCAACCCTGAACGCGCTGGACGTGCCTACGAGCCAGGTAACCCCCCTACTCGGGGTGACACCATTTATCTAACTACCGCCGACCAGCAAGGCAACATGGTCAGTCTTATCCAAAGTAACTATCGCGGCATGGGCTCGGGCGTGACGCCAACAGGGCTAGGCTTTGTGCTTCAAAACCGTGGCGAACTGTTCAATTTAGATCCAACTCATAACAACGCCTACGCACCGGGCAAGCTACCATTTCATACCATCATTCCAGCTTTTGTTACCAAAGATGGTAAGCCATGGCTGAGCTACGGTGTAATGGGCGGTGCCACACAGCCGCAAATGCATGCGCAGATCCTTATCAATATGATTGATTTTGGCATGAACCTACAGGAAGCCGGTGATGCACCGCGCATTCTACACGAAGGCTCGAGCGAGCCAACCGGTGAAATCATGACAGACGGCGGCACGCTGTATTTGGAGAATGGCTTCTCCGCGGCTACCCGTAGGCAGTTGGTGAAAATGGGTCATGCCGTGAGTGAAACTGTCGGCCCGTATGGCGGCTACCAAGCCATCATGCGCGACCATGAAGAGCAGGTTTACATCGGCGCCAGCGAAAGTCGAAAAGACGGCCACGCGGCCGGGTTCTAGTCAGCGAAACGAGGTCATTTAGCGAGAGTTTAACAAGCCGTTCCGTATAACATAATTGACATTTATTCCTCTGCATAATGCAAAGTATCGAAGTAGGTCTGTCGGTGCCATTATAAAGCAGGTCGCAAGGAGCGTAAATGATGTCATAGGAAACAATAAAGTGGTCGATTTATCGATACACTTGCGGGGCAAAGCGGTTTGAACATCAGCTTTCTAAAAAAATTCATCACTATTTCAGTGATCGTGATATGCCTGTTTCCAGCAACGGTGTTTCAAGTTCGCCAGTTTACGGAGCGTGAAGCAATTATTGCTGATGAAGCTCGCATCATCGCAAATTTGCTTGGCTCGAGCAATTTCACCCCAGCAACGAACGGTGACTATCGCTCTGCACTCACCTATCTGATTTCAGAAGTACTCACACGTGATGCCCAGATTATTTTGGTCGATTCACAAAACCAA
>DIVC01000119.1:0-2556 GCA_002423905.1 Idiomarina sp. UBA6142 | reverse complement strand
TCAGTTTAGCTGTCACCTTGATGCTAATTATCTTACTGATATTGCATCGTTTTGTGTTCATGCGCTGGGAAAAATCTATGGCGGCTGAGTCACAAAGCAAAAAAATGCTGAATGATATCGTCAATGTCGCGTCCGATTGGTTCTGGGAAGCTGATCACAACGGGGTTATTCGTTTCATTAATGATAATGGCACGCAACAACCCGTCGTTCAGCACTTTCTTGGAAAATCGCTATGGCAATTACCTGGCACCTTAATGGATGCCTCCGCTTTTGAGCTGGAACAGCGGTTTGCCGAGCGTGCCGATATGGTGTTCTCTACCTGCTGCCAGAATTTAGGTGAGAAATGCTGTTTTGATATTCGTGGTATGGCTATCTATGACGATAATAAACAGTTTATTGGCTATCGTGGTGCCGGTCTGGATACCACAGAAGCCCGCAGCAATGCCTCGCGTGTTCAACAATTGCAAGAAGTGGTGGTGCAAGCCTTAGGTTCACTCGCTGAAACCCGTGATAATGACACCGGTTATCATATTATTCGAACCAAGATATATGTGCGCAGATTAGCTGAACAGCTGCGAACTCATGGCTGCTACAGTGACCTCATAAATGATGATTATATTCATTTGCTGTATCTGTCTGCACCACTGCATGATATCGGCAAAGTGGGAATCCCCGATCGCATTTTATGTAAGCCCGGCCCTCTTACTAGCGATGAATTTGAAATCATGAAAACGCATACCACGCTCGGTTATGAGGCGCTTGTGCGCGCAGAGCAAGCACTAGATTTCAAACTTGATTTTCTACAACACGCTAAGGATATTACCCTTTACCACCAAGAAAAATGGGATGGTTCGGGTTATCCGCACGAGTTAACCGGACATACTATTCCACTCTCAGCCCGAATTATGGCGGTTGCCGATGTTTATGATGCGTTAACCACAAAACGGGTCTACAAAGATGCCATGAGTCATGAACAGGCCGTTGATATCATTACCACAGGTAAAGGTAGTCATTTCGACCCGCTCATTATCGAGAGCTTTGTGAGTATTGCCGATGAGCTTAAACAGATATCGCAGCAGTATCGTGATAGCGAACACAACACACCCCACCTAATTGAAGTTACCGGATAACGAACATAATGAAACTAGTACCCGCTTGTCGGTCAGTTTGCTTACTTGGTTTCATAACGATTCCTGCTGCCCTAGCGCAGGCTCAAGAACAGCCCAATCAGCTCGAGCGCATTGCCGTGGTTGGGAGCAAAGCGGTGGTGGTGAAAGATGCGCCGATATCGGCAGTAATTCTTAATGAGCAACAGCTCAATGACATAGAATATCGAGATCTGAGTGACTTATCCCGTCAAGTGCCTAATCTAAATATTCTGCCACACCCTAATGCGGGATCAACTCTGACGCTGTTTATTCGGGGTATTGGTAACGACGATGAGCAAATTTTGCAAGACCCCTCGGTTGGCGTCTATTTCGATGGCGCCTATTTAAGCCGTAGTCAAGGCTTAGCGAGCGAGCTGGTGGATATTGAGCGCATCGAAGTACTGCGAGGACCATTAGGAACGCTTTACGGCCGCAATGCCACCGGCGGTGCAGTGAATATCATTGCGAAACGACCCGATTTACAGCGTTGGCAATTTGAGCAACGCGTCACCCTCGGTTCGCGCTCATTAGTTAAATCTATGACTCGCGCCAACCTGCCACTGACTGAGCAATGGGCCGTGCGACTCAGCTATTTAGATAGCTCTCAGCATGGGTTCATCGATAATAGTGGTAGCGGGCAGTCTCGCTTTGGTGATCGCGTGCGTGATGGCTGGCGCGTTGATTCTTGGTGGCAAGCTAACCCTACGCTCAGTGTTCGGGTCACGCTGGATCGCAGTAATGCCGACGATAGTCCCGATTACATTGGCGCCGTGCCCATTATAGAGAATAATCGTGCGCCGCCCAAAGCTGGTCACCCGGCCGTAGCAGACTTGCAAGCCAATACCCTCAGCATGGAAGGCCAAAGTCTCGCGGTAGAATGGCGCCCCTCTGCCGCATGGCAATTTCAGTCAATGACTACAAAGCGCGCTATTACCGACAGCCAATACCAAGACTTTCATACTGGTTTTATCGATAATCGACCGGTCTGGATTGCTAGCGCAGCGGGTAAACAGGAACAGGAATCGCAAGAGCTCAAAGCGTTTTGGAGCAGTAGCGACGGTTATATTGAAGCCGTGCTCGGTGCTAGCTGGTTCCGCGAAACTGCAATACGCAATGCCGAAAATACTGTACCGAGGCTGAATTTTAAACGCTTGGTGTTTGGGCGCAATATCGAAAATATTTCAAAATCGTTATTTGCCCAACTGAAGTGGACCCCCGCTCGGTTCAATCGGCAACTCGACTTGCGGCTCGGATTGCGCGGTTCATGGGATGACCGATACGCCTATTTAGACCGCGCACAACAAACCCTATCAACTGGCATTACGGTGGTACGACCAAACCCAGATATCGGTGACCGAGCATTTAACAACGTCAGCCCGAATATCAGCGTGACCTACCGCAGCTCAGA
>DIVC01000128.1 GCA_002423905.1 Idiomarina sp. UBA6142 | reverse complement strand
TGCTGCTCACTTACTCGACGTTCTGGATCTGCTCGCGCATCTGCTCAATCAGCACTTTCAATTCCACCGCCGCAGTAGTGATTTCGGCGTTGATGGATTTCGAGGCGAGGGTGTTGGCTTCGCGGTTGAACTCTTGCATCATGAAGTCGAGGCGGCGGCCACAGGCGCCACCTTTGCGCAATATTTTACGGGTTTCAGCCACGTGCGTATCGAGGCGATCAAGTTCTTCAGCGACATCGACGCGCTGTGCCAGCATGACGATTTCAGCTTCGAGACGACCCGGCTCCAGCTCGACTTTGGCATCGGCAATACGGGCTTGCAGCCGCTCGCGTTGCCACTGCAACACTTCTGGCATACGCCCGCGCACAAACGCCGCTTGCTCGGCCACTCCAGCTAAGCGTTCACTAATCAAACGCTCAAGCGCCGCGCCTTCGCTTTCACGGTTACTAATAAACTCGGTCAATGTTAGTTCAAAGGCCGCCAGCACATCTGCTTGAATAGCATCCATGTCATCCTCTTGCTGCGCCACCACGCCGGGCCAGCGCAATACATCCAGTGGGTTCAGTTGGGCACTGACCGCCTGTCCAGCAACCCAATTAGCGCTGGCAATCACACTTTTTGCCAGTTCTTCGTTGAGACTCAAGCTGGTTTGCCCAGCCGTCTCGATGTTTAAGCGCAGTGAGCATTCCACTTTGCCGCGCTGTAGCTGCGCTCGTAGCCGTTCACGTAAGCTATTTTCTAAACTACGAAACTGCTCGGGCAAGCGAAAATAGGTTTCTAAATAACGCTGATTGACTGAGCGTAATTCCCACGCTGCAGTGCCCCATTGGGCTTTGAGTTCGTGGCGTGCATAGCCGGTCATACTTTGCATCATAACGGGTGCCTTCAAATCATCACTGTTGTTGGCGACAGTTTACACCATTGCGTATATGCATACAGCCGCAGAATTTTACGCCATGCTCTGGTATAATTCGCCACCAAGACCTGGCTCGCACGCTGCGGCCACTTTAGCAAAAGGAATCACCATGCGTCCAAGCGGCCGTACCGCCCAGCAAATTCGTCCGGTTACTATTACTCGGAATTTTACCCGTCACGCTGAAGGTTCAGTGCTGATTGAGTTTGGCGACACTAAAGTACTCTGCACCGCTAGCGTTGATCGCGGCGTACCGCGCTTTCTAAAAGGCAGTGGTAAAGGCTGGGTTACCGCCGAATACGGTATGTTGCCACGCTCCACCCATACCCGTAACGACCGCGAGGCGACGCGCGGCAAGCAAGGTGGCCGCACCCTCGAAATTCAGCGCTTGATTGGTCGCGCTTTGCGCACTTGTGTCGATCTCAGTGCACTCGGCGAAAACACCATCACCATCGATTGTGATGTGCTGCAAGCCGATGGCGGCACTCGCACAGCCTCAATCACCGGCGCCTGTGTGGCCTTGGTCGATGCCTTGAACTGGATGCGCAAAGAAGGTCTGGTCAAGACCAATCCATTGAAAGGCCTGGTGGCAGCTATCTCAGTCGGTATCTACAACGGTACCCCGGTTGCTGATTTAGATTACGCCGAAGACTCAAAAGCTGATACCGATATGAACGTAGTGATGACCGAGTCGGGCAAATTTATTGAGGTGCAAGGCACGGCTGAAGCTGAGCCATTTGCCTTAGAAGAAATGAATAGCATGCTGGAATTAGCGCGGCACGCCATTCGCGAGTTAATGGACCTGCAAAAAGCTGCCTTAAACTAAGTACGAGAGCTGACCATGAAAGATTATCAACGCGCGTTTATTCAATTTGCCATTGACCGTGGGGTACTTAAGTTCGGTCAGTTTACCCTGAAGTCGGGCCGTACTAGCCCCTATTTTTTCAACGCTGGCTTATTCAACAAAGGCGCAGATTTGGCGCGTTTGGGGCGCTTTTATGCCGCCGCCTTAGTCGACAGTAGCGTTGAATTTGATCTGCTGTTTGGTCCCGCCTACAAGGGTATTCCAATTGCCACGGCGGCAGCGATTGCGTTGTACGACCAGCATGGTCGCGATGTGCCGTATTGCTTCAACCGCAAAGAGGCTAAAACTCACGGTGAAGGTGGCAATTTAGTCGGCTCGCCACTGCAAGGTAAAGTGATGTTAGTCGATGACGTGATCACCGCCGGCACCGCCATTCGCGAATCTATGACAATCGTCGAAGCCAACGGCGCGGAACTGGCTGGGGTGCTGATTGCGCTCGACCGACAAGAGCGTGGGCAGGGCGAACTGAGCGCTATTCAAGAAGTCGAGCGTGACTTTGGTGCCACCGTGATCAGCATCGTGAAACTCAATGATGTGATTACTTACTTAGCGGATAGCCCAGAATTTGCGGCACACCTTGACGCGGTCAAAGCGTACCGCCAGCAATACGGTATTGCCTAAAACATGACCCTGCTAGGCTACAGATTCTTCTGCGGCTCCCAAGCAATACCCATACGTGCATTCAATACCTGACACTCACCACCGGCAATTTGCCGAGTGGTGCTGTCATCGCCTAATAAGGTGAGGCGGAATTGGCCATCAAGTGCAGTTACGGTATCCCGTTCATTACACAGCAAGCGCAATGAATCGGCCAAGCCACGGTTAGTTAAGAATCGTGTAGTCGGTGCTTCGGTTACCACCCGTCCAGTGGTCGTGAGCTGCACCTCAGTAATATCACCGTCGCTGAACCGCCCTTGGCTACCGGCCATCACATAGTGAAAGGTAGATGCTACTGCGCTATCGTTTTGCACCGGTGACACGCTAAAGAACACACCTCCGCGACCAATCACTTCAAATGCCCCACTGCGGGTATTTACCAACACCCCAGTTTTCTCGTCGATACCCAGTGCTAACGGCGCGCTGGTCGTGGCTGCGAGGCGCAGCAAGCGGCCATGACGACCATGTTCGGTAAACTCGGTATCAACAATGGCTGGGCTAAACCAGCCCAAACCACCGAGTGGATGGTAGGTCAAACTGTGTTGATTCAAGCCCAATGGGCAACTGTCATCGAGATCACAAGCACCACCGGCTGGGTCTGCGGCTCGGGCACCCTCTTTCATCGCCATTTCACTGTTGCCGCCGCTGATCATGGCGCGAGCGGTAAGCGCTGCGCTCGCACCGCCCACCGCAGCAACCACCAGTGATTGGTTCTGTAAGCGGCGATACATCGCTACTGTCAGCGCTGTCGGCTGGCCTAACGGTGTCAGCATTGCTTTGCGCAGCAAATGTGCTGAACCGTCGGCAAAAAATACACCATGGGCATCGCGCAGGAGCTCAGCGCCAGCCGTCACGTTTTTGCAGTAATCTAATTGTTGTTGATGCCGCACTGGGTGGACCTTGGCGCGTTTCCAAACGCCGTGTTCGCTGACGCGAATAGCGGCCAATGCCTCGCAGCGCTGGCTTAATTGCGCAGCGTTCACAGCCGCATCAATCGGGAGCCACTGCACATCAGCGCCCGCTGATTCCAGCAAACGAGTATAGAAATCAGCAGCACCCAGACTGTCGTGGGCAGCCGCAGTCACTACCAACACCTTGGGACGTTGCCCTTCAGCAGATAAGTAGCGAGCTTGCAACACGAAACTACGGACCAGCTCACGACTGGCTAAATCAATATTCATATTCAAATCGACCACTTCATGGCGATCAGTTGGCGTTGGCATTTCTAAATGATCAACAATAAGGCGCATTTCTTGGTCGGATAAATTGTCATACACATAAGCAGTAGCGCGGCGGCCAAATTCATCCATAAAGGTATATTCTGACATCAGCTCTTGATTCACGCGTTGCTTGATAATAGTCATAGCTTCGCGCACTTGATCGCGCATAACGCGACGATGCAACGGCCATAGTTCGTCAGCCAACAACTCGTTCAGATTACGCTCAGATAAACTGAGATAGCGCTCAATACGCATGCTGTTGCGATCAATCCAACGGGTATCGTCGCAGTTATTGCTTTGCATGGTGGAACAAATACGCAGATTACCGCCGCTCAGCAGCAAGTTATACTTCGGCATACTTTTGCTGCTGCTTTCTGAGGTGCCTTCGCTGTGACTTTGAGCAACACTTGGCGCACTGCCAAACAGCAAAGCCAAAAAAGTGATCAACACGGCTAACTGGTACATTTCTAGTCTCCAACAACAGCAAATAATACGACAATAGTGACGCCGCTCACGCTAAAGGCAAACGGTCATCGAGTCAAATTTGTTAATGACCGGCTTAATTTGTGCTAATTTAGAGGTATTAAAGTGCTCGGGAGTTCCCATGTCTATCACTGCCATCTTGACCTATTTTCGGCGCATTATACTCATGTCGGTCATCCTCATGGTATCGACTAAAGCAATGGCTGCCACCACACTTAATTTTCGCGCTCCTGATAGTGGACCTGTCCCTAGCTATGTGACAGCCCTCCTGGAAGAAGCCTATGCCGAACTTGGTATTAAAATAGCTTATTTAGATATGCCGCGGGCACGCAGTATTGTTGAAGCCAATGCTGGCCGTATTGCCGGAGAACTCGGTCGACTGCCTGGCTTAGAACAAGACTATCCCAACCTGATAAGGCTCGACTTCGAGCTTTTTCGCTACCAACTGGTGATCATTGCTGATCGGCGTCATTGCGGTCTGTGTGAGCTTAATGACCTCGAGAATTTAGCCTATGTCAATGGTATGCATGGCGTCGAACAAGTACTTGAGCAAGAGCAGTATCAGCGCCCAACAGTGCAAGCCCTAGATCTCGAACAATTGTTGTTGATGTATCAAAGTCAGCGGGTTAAAGCTATCGTGCTCAATGACTTTGAAGCACAAGAACTTGGCTTATTAAAAAACCCACATAACGTTGCGGTGCCTTTGTTCACTGAGAGTGGTTACCATTATCTCCATCAACAACATGCCGATTTAGTGCCGAAACTATCGGCTATACTCAACCGTTTGCACGATGAGGGCCGCGTCAGTGCTATTATGCAAGCAACCGGAGCCCGCATCAGCAATCCATTCGAGTTCAGCCAACCACCAGAGTTTGGTCGTATTACCGCAACCGCAGGCCATTGGCGAAGGTATACCAACTTAGACGGTAGTGGTGCATATTGGGAGCTAATACGGCGTATTTTTGGCTCCGTCTCCACCCGCCTTGAGCTCAATTCCAATACCTATCAGCGCGCAATATTGGGGCTCGAAGAACAGCGTTTTGATATTCTTATTGGCACCTATGCTGGTCATCAACCTGATAATGCTATTGTCTCACGACTGCATTTTGACTATGACCGTCCGCTGTTCCTGTTTGCGCACACGGAACAAGCGATAAACGATATTCTACAAGGTAATTTTGAACCCTTGGTGTGCCATGTCGCCGGTTATGGCTATGACAAATTTTTGCCTGCAGGTCTTAATTACTACCACACCAGCAATACCCTTGATTGCTTTGCGATGTTGGACTTGAAGCGGTTGGGCGCAGTGGTAGCCTATGCCGAAAACGCTCCAGATTGGATGAATGCCCCGTATCAAGTGCACCAGCTGCATGGTAGTTTGCCGATTCATATTGCGTTCCAAGATACCCGTCGTGGCCGTGAGCTGCGCGACTGGTTTGATCTGCGCCTGAGCGCTTTGGTGCGCAGTGGCGAAATTGCCGAATTTTATAGTGTCAATGACTTGCAACGTTCGACCTTTATTCGCAATCTGCCGCCTAACCCGCCCCAGCAAAACCTTGTTGGCGCCAGGCCTCAAAACTAATAATCGCTACCGCATTACTCAAGTTCAGTGACCGATTATTGGGCATCATCGGAATTCGTATCAGGTGTGTTGCTGGGAATTGCGCACGCACTTCAGCTGGCAAGCCGCTAGTCTCGGAACCAAATAACAAGACATCATCGGGCTGATAGCTGACCTCGCTATAGCCCATAGTACCTTTAGTGGTGCAGGCATATATGCGCCGCCCAGCCATAGCGTGGGTAAATTGTTGAAAATCGGCATAGCGCTCTACCCGGCTCAGATCATGATAATCCAACCCTGCCCGTCGCAACTTTTTTTCCTCAAAATCAAAACCTAACGGCTCAATTAGATGTAACATGCAACCATTGTTAGCAGCCAGCCGAATGATATTACCGGTGTTGGCTGGCATCACCGGTGTATACAAAGCAATATGAAACATAACCAATTGTTCATTCCTATCAGTCAATGAAGTGGTTAGAATAGCAGAATTATGATTCACACAAGAGTAGCCTATGGCTGTTTCTAAATCGCCACAACGTGATTACGCCGCTTGGGTAAAGTTGGCGACCCGCGCTTCAGTCGCCGTAGCACTTTTATTAGTGGTCGTAAAAGCTAGCGCGTGGTTATTGACTGACTCAGCCAGTATGCTCGCGTCACTGACCGACTCAATGCTGGATGTGATTGCCTCACTGTTTACTTTTTTTGCTGTACGCTACGCAGTATTGCCAGCTGACAAAGAACATCGCTTTGGTCATGGTAAAGCTGAATCGTTAGCGGCACTGGTGCAATCGGCGTTAATCACCGGTTCAGCCATGCTCTTGGCAATACACAGCTTCCAACAATTTTATAGCGGCACCGAAGTGCAACGTCACCAAATCGGTATCTATGTATCGCTTTTTGCCATTGTGGTGACAATTGCGTTGGTGCTCCTGCAACGCGTTGTTATGCGACATACCAAATCCCAAGCTATTGCAGCGGATACTTTACACTTTCGCTCCGACCTGTTGCTCAACAGCTCGGTGCTGCTAGCTATCTATCTCACCAGTCAGGGCATTCAATGGGCAGACAGTGTATTTGCAATGTTGATAGCAGGCTATCTGGCATTCGGTGCAATACGCATTGGCTGGGCGGCGTTCCAATCGCTGATGGACAGAGAGCTACCCGATAGTGAGCGCTTACTAATTATCGATGCTTTATTGAATACCCCGGGTATAGATGGTATTCACAAATTACGGACCCGGAGTGCGGGACAAACACGTTTCGTCCAGTGCCACATTGAACTCAATGATCATCTGTCGCTCGAACAAGCTCATGACATTACCCATGAAGCGGAAAGTCGTGTCATCGCTCTGTTCCCCGAAACGGATGTATTTCTGCACATGGACCCGCAGTCTATCGTCGACCCAACCAACTCAAT
>DIVC01000103.1 GCA_002423905.1 Idiomarina sp. UBA6142 | reverse complement strand
ATAAACCTCTACGTCATGTGTCGTTGTTACTGTTTTTTATCGTTATAGTATGCGCCACTTGTCGGTGTGGCTTAAGTCTATATTGGTCGGTTTTTCAGCAGAGTCAAGCGCTTTTTAGGCGCTGAGACGGGGCATAGATGGCTTTTCCATATAAAACGTAATGAATTAGCAAAAAGGTTGATCAAGTTGGATATTTTATTAGCACCTATTCGGCAATTTTTACACTGTGAAACCCCACACGCATGGGTGGAGCAAGCAATCAAGCCGGACAATTTAGAGATTGTCCTGCTCGATCACTTAGTCTGTGAACTTAAAGCGGCGCAGTCGGCCCTGTTTTTAATTCGTCGTTATGCGGTAGATACCGCCAGCGGTGATGCGCTATTGGCATGGCTGCAGCCGTATGAGGATTTTACCTATCGACAGCGCGGTGACTGGCGCCAGTTGGCACGTGGTGACAAACTGAGTAAACAGATGATCGCGCGCAGCAATAGCCCCTACAGTGAGGAGTTGATTGATAAAATGGTGCTGCTGATCAAAGAGGAATTGCATCATTTTTATCAGGTGCTGGAGATCATGGAACGCTATGGTATTGGTTACCGTAACATCACTTCCAGTCGCTATGCGCGTGGCTTATTGCGGCATGTTCGCAGTCATGAGCCGGCCACGTTAATTGATAAGCTGATTTGTGGTGCCTATATTGAGGCACGCTCATGCGAGCGTTTTGCGGCGTTGGCTCCGCATGTGGATAAGGTGCTGGGTGATTTTTATATGAGTCTGTTACGTTCTGAGGCCCGCCACTATCAGGATTATTTAAGCTTGGCGGAGCAAATTGCCGGCCACGATATCGGTGAACGGGTGGCATTTTTTGGTGCTATTGAAGCCGAGTTGATCGGCTCAGAAGATACTGAGTTTCGCTTTCACAGCGGCTGGGTAAGTAGTTCAGCGGCTTGAGCAGTAACCTTCAGCATGCTGCCTTGTTGATACCAATCACCGAGCACGGTGCGTTCGGCTACGCCGCCATCGGGTAATGGATGATGATGCACGGCTGGGCGATGGGTATGGCCATGGATCATGTGTTCCACCTGGTAATGCTGGAACATTGCTAGGACCGCCGCCGGGGTGACATCCATTAGTTGTAATTGCTCAGTACTTAATGGTTGCTGGGTTTTACTCGCCGCGCGCAGGCGCCGAGCAATGCGCATACGGACCGATAGGGGGAGGGCAAGCAATAGCTTAGTCAACCAGCGTGCGCGAATGACCCGCCGGAAGCGTTGATAGCTGCTATCGGCAGTGCACAGGCTATCACCATGCAATAGCAGGGTGTTGCGGCCGTACAAGTCCACCAAGGTGGGTTCAGTCAGAAGTTGCACACCGGTATTTTCGGCGAAGTCACGACCGATCAGGAAATCACGGTTGCCAGCGATAAAATACACCGGCACACCGCTGGCGGTAAGCTGCCGCAACTGCTGTTGTAGCTGCAGCGCAAACTCGCTGTGGTCATCATCACCGATCCAGGCATCCACCAAGTCGCCAAGAATATAGAGCGCGTCAGGCTGTTGCTCAGCCAGCTGCTGCAAAAAATCGGCAAACAGCGCACTGATGTCAGCGCGCGCTGGGCTTAAATGCAGATCGGCGATGAACCAGGTGGTCACTCGAACTTACTCGCTGACGCTGGCGCTTTCGATAATCACATCGTCAACCGGCACATCTTGGTGAAAGCCTGCGCTGCCGGTGCGCACTTGTTCAATGGCTTGAACAACCGCCATACCTTCCACCACTTGACCGAATACACAGTAGCCCCAACCGCCGACACTCTCGTTGCGGAAATTTAGAAACTCGTTATCAGCGGCATTAATAAAAAACTGTGACGAGGCTGAATGCGGATCTTGCGTGCGTGCCATAGCGATGCTGCCGATGACGTTTTTCAGGCCATTATTGGCTTCGTTTTTAATCGTGGCGCGGGTTGGCTTTTGAATCATTTCCAGATTAAAGCCACCGCCTTGGATCATGAAACCTTTAATGACGCGATGAAATATAGTTTTGCTGTAAAAACCTTCGTTCACATAAGTGACAAAATTTTCAACGGTAGCTGGCGCTTTGTCAGCATACATCTCAATTTTAATATCGCCGTGATTGGTGTGTAGGGTTACAAACATGCTGGTTCTCCGAAAATTGAATTTATCGCGGCAAGTTTACCATCGTTTGTGACAAGGCTACAGCTTGCGGTATGATGAACAGCTAAAAATGACCACCGCGCCACGCATTTGGAGTAAAGCTACGCATGTTAACTATTTTCAACACCCTGAGTCGCAGTAAACAGGCATTTAAGCCGATCACCCCTGGTCAGGTGAAACTCTATGTGTGTGGGGTCACCATTTACGATTATTGTCACATTGGTCACGCTCGTACCTATGTGGCCTTTGATGTGGTAGTGCGCTATCTGCGCTCACGCGGTTATCAAGTCACTTATGTGCGTAATATCACCGATGTGGATGATAAAATTATTCGGCGAGCCAACGACAATGGCGAACCCATTGCCGCGGTCACTGCGCGCTATACCCAGGCCATGCATGAAGATTTTGCTGCCTTGAACTTAGTCCGCCCTGACATTGAACCGACAGTGACCGATCATATGGGCGATATCATTGTCATGATCGAACAGTTGTTAGCCGGTGGTTATGCCTATGTGGCTGGCGACGGCGATGTGCTGTTTGATGTCAGTAGTTTTGCCGAGTATGGCCAGCTCAGCCGGCAAAATTTAGAACAATTACAAGCGGGTGCGCGGGTCGAAGTGACACAGCAAAAAACTGATCCGCTCGATTTTGTGCTGTGGAAACAGGCCAAGCCAGGCGAACCAAGCTGGGCTTCACCCTGGGGTCATGGGCGCCCTGGCTGGCATATTGAGTGTTCGGCGATGAATAAGCGTCATTTAGGTGAGCACTTTGATATTCATGGCGGCGGTTCTGACTTAATTTTCCCCCACCATGAGAACGAAGTAGCACAAAGCTGTTGCGCCAACCAATCGCGCTATGTGAATTATTGGATGCACAGTGGTATGGTGCAGGTGGACGAAGTAAAAATGTCCAAATCATTGGGTAACTTTTTTACCATTCGTGAGGTATTGAAAGCTTATGATGCAGAGACGGTTCGGTTTTTCTTGCTGTCGAGCCATTATCGCTCGCAGTTAAATTATACCGAGGATAATCTCAATCAGGCACGCGCTAGTTTAGAGCGATTGTATACGGCGCTGCGCGATGTTCCCGCGGTTGAGCGTCAGCCCGAGCACACGCAAGGCTATGCAGCGCGCTTTAACCAGGCGATGGACGATGATTTTAACGTACCTGAGGCGATGCCAGTGCTGTTTGAGCTGGCGCGTGATATCAACCGTGCCGTCGCTGAACAACCACAACAGGCGGCATTGTTGGCGGCTGAGCTACGCGCCTTGGGGGCAGTATTAGGTATTTTACAGCATGCGCCGCAACAGTTCTTACAGGGTGGTGGTGATGATGTGGCACAGATTGAAGCCTTGATCGCCGAGCGTAATAACGCCCGTGCCAACAAAGATTGGCCACGAGCTGATGCCGCGCGGCAGCAACTCAGCGCGCTTAACATTGAATTAGAGGACACGCCGCAAGGTACTAAGTGGCGGCGTATCAATTAACGGAGGCACTATGGCATTTCCAACACTAACGGTATTAGATGATTTTGCCCAAGCGGCAGCGCATGATTTTGACGCAGTGTTATTAGTGGGTGATTTTAATCAACCACTTCCGGGCGATTTTAGTGCCCATGTGAAACGCGCTAAGCGCTTAGATAAGCGGGTTGGCAGCACGGCTTTATTGGTACCTAGTGAAGTGCCTGGTGGGCGCTTAATCTGCGCACCAACTGGAGCACTCGATACTGACTATGCCGATGTTCGGCAAGTCGCTGAAGCCGCTGGTGTGGCGGCAAAAATTGCCCAGCAAGCAGGGGCGCTTAAGCCTCTATTAGTGGTGTTTGGCATGCCATCAGCGGGGTCGTTTGCACAAGCCGAGGCGGTTGCCTATTGGGGCGTCTGCCAAGCTTTGTATCAGCCGTTAGAAGCTCGTGAAGCGCACGGTGAAGACCAGCTAGAGCCAATCACCAGCATGGGCCTAGTGGCAAATGTTGATGGTGACTGGTTGATGGCGGTAGAAGCGGGTAAGCGCTTAGCCCGCGACCTATGCGGCACGGAACCAGAGCGGATGAGCGCGATTAATTTTGCCCGCTATCTGCAACAAGCCTTTGCGCAGTCACCGGTGCAGGTGACAGTGATCGATGATATGGCGCAATTACGCCGTGAGTACCCATTATTAATGGCCGTCGCACGTGCCAGTGTGCAAGTTGAGCGCCATCGCCCGTGTGTGGTGAGGCTGGAGTATAAGGCTCCAGCGGCGGAAAAGACGCTGATGTTTGCCGGCAAAGGTATTGTCTACGATACCGGCGGAGCCGATTTGAAAGTGAATGGCCACATGGCTGGGATGAGCCGCGATAAAGGCGGTGCAGCTGGCGTGGCGGGCTTGGTTAAAACGGTGGCGATGTTACGCCCAGAAACCATTAATGTAGTGGCTGAATTGGGCCTGGTGCGCAATAGTATTGGTGCCGAAGCCTTTGTGGCTGATGAGATCATCACCGGCCACAGTGGGGTGCGCGTACGGATCGGTAACACTGACGCTGAAGGGCGCTTACTGTTGGCCGACTTACTCAGCCATTTACGCGTCGATGCCGGTGATTATGTCAACCCGGAACTATTCAGTGTCGCCACCCTGACCGGGCATGCAGCGCTATCAAAAGGGCCATATACGGCGCTGATCCCGAATGGCCCAGCGCGCCTTAATGATTGCCTTGAGCCGCTGTGGGAAGCCGGCGAACTGTATGGCGATCCGAGTGAAATTTCCTGGTCGCGGCGTGAGGATTTTCAATTTGTCCAGGCCCGAACCCGTGCTGATGATGTGTTATCGAGTAATAATGGCCCATCGGCTACCACCAAGCGTGGGCATCAATTCCCGATGGCATTTTTAACCCTTGCGGCCGGGCTTGATCAGCATGGCAACAACAGCCAACAGCCGTTGCCTTATATCCATGTTGATATTGCCGGCAGTGGTGTCGAAGGCGGCGATTGGCAACATGGTAAGCCAACCGCAACGCCGGTAGCGAGTTTTGCTGGTTGTTATTTGTCACGCTAGGCGCTGGTAGCACACTCAACATAGACATGGTGGAGATGAGACGATGAAACAATGGCAGCAGTGGCTAATAGCCGCCAGCGTGGCGATGACTAGTTCGGTAACACTGGCACAGTCATCGATGGATGCGGTCGAAATTAAAGCGACCGAAGTCGGTGAGCGGGTGTATATGCTGACTGGTCAAGGTGGCAACATTGGCGTGTTTGTCGGTGCTGACCAAGTGGTCATGGTCGACGCGCAGTATGCTCCACTAGCGGATAAAATTGCCGCCGCTATTGCCGAGCTAGCTGAGCAGCCGCTGACAACCTTGATTAACACGCACTTTCATGGCGACCACGTGAGCGGTAACGCGGCTTTTGCCGCAAAGGGGGTGGACAACCGAATCGCCCATGCGAATGTGCTGGCGCGGCTTGATGCTGATAGCAAGTTCGACAAGAGCGGCCTCCCGACTATTACTTTTGAAGGTGCATTGGGCTATCAAGTCGGTGATGAAACCATTCAAATGACCCATTATCCGGCTGCACATACTGACGGTGATGTGGTGGTATGGTTCCCGTCAGCGAATGTCATTCATGCCGGCGATTTATTCTTCGTGGACCGTTTTCCATTTATTGATTTGAATTCTGGCGGCCGCGTACAGGGCTATATTGATGCTATTGAAGCAGTCATGGTGGAGATTGACGAGGATACTCTGATTATTCCTGGTCATGGTGGCTTGTCGAAGATGGCCGATTGGCAGCGTTTGGTGTCGATGATTAAAGTCACGCGCGAAGAAGTGCGGAGCATGCAGGCGGCGGGTCTGACTGAAGATCAAGCGGTGGCGCAAGGCCTTGATGCTAAGTGGGCCGATTGGTCATGGGGCTTTATTAACCAAGAGCGCTGGATCCGTACACTCTTCAAAGACCTGAACTAACGCGAACGCAAGCAGTTGTTAACAAGCACCGGCCTAGGCCGGTGCTTCTACTTTGAGCATGTCCAATTGTTGTTTGGTTTTGCCATGCGGTAGCGGTTTGCGGGTTTCTGGGTCAATGTGGACAAAGACAATGTCATCGGCGACACAGATGTTTTGTTTGGTCTGCTTATTGCGCACCACGCACGTCACCGTCACTGAAGTACGGCCGACCGCTTGCACGCCTAACCCGAATTCCACCACATCACCCTGATAGGCCGAAGTTTCAAAGCTGATGGCGCCAATGTGTTTGGTGACTAGGCTTTTATGATCGAGCTGACAGGCAGCAAAGATATAAGCCTCTTCATCAATCCATTCCAGAATGCGGCCGCCAAATAACGAACCGGCGAAATTGAGATCATTAGGCATAACTAAACGACGGGATAAAAAGCGCATCGAGACCCTCTGGGGTAGCTAGTGTTGGCTTCAGTATATCGCTTATTTCAGCGTGCGCACAAAAAAGTCGGCAATCATTTGGTAACGATGAAT
>DIVC01000084.1 GCA_002423905.1 Idiomarina sp. UBA6142 | reverse complement strand
AGGTTGAGCTGGTCACGGCGTAACGCTTGCTGGTAGCCCAAGCTATCGTGGTGCACCAGTTGCCCAGAAAATAACCAGGTGATGGTTTGTAGCCCGCAGTGTGGGTGTGGGGCGATATCAAAGTCGGCATAGTCAGCGATCGGCAGAGGGCCAAAGTGGTCAACAAAACACCAAGGCCCAACCATACGTAGCCCACGCTGTGGAATTAACCGCTGTACCGTCAGTTTAGGGCTGATTTTACGGGCTAATGGCAAGTAAACCGTATGGTCGCGTTGCAACAATTCTGATTCGCAGAGTTCGGCTTGGTTATCATCAATACTTCGGCTCATGGCATTCAACCTCGTAACAATTTCAATGAAGTATGGCATTGCCGACGAAATTAGTCGAATAGCGGTGCATGATGCTTTTCAGCTTGCGCGGAATTGGGTATTGTGGTGCGTACTGAAACCAACATCCACCGAGGAGGCATCATGTTGATTGCATTACTGGTTGTGATCATCGGTTTAGTAACGCTACTGAGTGGCGTGTGGGAACAAAACTATTTCACCATTGCTATTGGGGTTGTGTTAATGCTTGGCGCGTGGCTGAGTTTTTACCTTTCCTGGCGCAAACAAGCCAAAGCAGGACAGATAAACCATGATAAAAACTAATATTGTCTCCCGTATTGCGGCACTGGCCGTGATTGTCTCTGGGTTACTGTTAGGCGTGTTGTCGCCCGCCGGCACCGACTCCAATAATTGGCGCTGGTTGGGCCTTGGTTTATTGATTATTGGCGTGATGTGGTTGATTAGCCAGCGCCAAGCGCCGATCGCTGAACGGCAACCTGAGCCATACCAAGCACCGGTCATGAAGTGGTATCAATCACCGATTTTATGGGTCCCGATTATTATTGCTGTGGTCGCGATTTTATCGCTGCTGCTGTAATCGGGGGCTGGTTATCATGTCGTTGACCCAGCGTCTTGTGATTTTAGCCGGTTTAGTCGGTTTGTTATTTTACACCGCCACCCCAGAGCAACTGTGGGCGGTGATGGTGGATTACCAACTCAGTTGGTATAGCCTTGGGGTGCCGTTGGCGTGGGGCTTGATCCTCGGTGCTTTTGCCAGTTTATTCGGGCTGACGGCGTTAGCGCGTTGGTTGGTGCCGCTCACGCTGATTGCCATTTCGCTAATGACCATGGGTTTAACTGGTGCGGCCGCGGTTTATGGTGCCCATCAACTGACCGATTTGATCATTCCACCATTGCAAGTGGCGGCTATTGGTTTAGGCCTGTATCTGTTTGGCTACAGCTATGCGCGCTTTTCGGCGGCCCGCAACCGCAAGGATGACTAACCGTGCTACTTAACTGTGATATGGGCGAAAGCTATGGCGCCTGGCGCATGGGCGACGATGCGGCGGTGATGCCGTATATCGACATGGCCAGTATTGCCTGTGGTTTTCATGCCGGTGAACCGGCCATTATGCAAGCCACGGTGCGCTTGGCTCGCGATCATCAGGTCGCCATTGGCGCCCACCCCAGTTATCCTGATTTAGCCGGCTTTGGGCGGCGTTCCATGCAGTTTCCAGCCGACACCTTAGCTGCCATTGTGCACTATCAGATCGGTGCCTTAGCGGCTATTTGTCGGGCCAATGATACCGAGCTAGCGTACGTTAAGCCGCATGGTGCCTTGTATAACGATATGCAGGCCAATGCGGGGTTGTTTTTGACCGTGCTGGAGGTGGTTGCGCGCTGTAATGAGCCGCTGCAGCAGCCGTTGGCGTTATTAACCTTGGCACAGACCGGCGCGGTGGCCGAGCAACAAAGCGAGCTTGCTGAAAAGTATGGCATTAAGTTACTGCGTGAAGCCTTTGCTGATCGCCGTTATGATCCGAACGGTCAGTTGCGCAGCCGCCATCACCATGATGCGGTGTTGCATGATCGGCAACAGATTTTAACCCAAGTTCAGCAGTTTGCCGCGGGTCAGCCGATAGTCGCCAGCGACGGTAGTGCGCTGACCATTCACGCCGACACCTTGTGTGTGCATGGTGACAATGCCGAATCGGTCGCCACGGTGGCAGCCATTCGCGCGCTGCTGGGCGAGCGATCAAGTAACCTATGAGTCAAGTCACGGTAGTCACTGCCGCGCTCGATGCGGTGATGGTGGAGTTTGAAGCCCGCATTGATGCCGGCATTAATGCCGAGGTGATTGCGCTGCAGCAATGCTTAGCGCAGTGCGAACAGGTGCTTGAGCTGGTGCCGAGCTACCGCTGTTTGATGGTTTACTACAACCCGTTAAAACACCGCGAAGCCGACATGCGTGAGCTGATTGCCTGGGCCTTAGCGCAGCCAGTAGCTACCGAGCGACAGCAGCAACAGCTGCGGCGCATAGAGGTGTGTTACGACCCGCAGCTTGGGCTTGATTTAGCGGCAGTGGCGGCGCAAACCAAGCTGACGCTGGAGCAGGTGATTGCGTTGCATTGTGAGCCGGAGTACTTAGTGTACACCTTAGGTTTTGCCCCGGGCTTTGCCTATTTAGGCGATGTGCCCGAGCCACTGCGGTTGCCACGCTTGGCTACGCCACGGCAACAGGTTCCGGCTTTAAGTGTCGCGATAGCACAACAACAAACCGCGATTTATCCGCAGACCTCGCCAGGCGGTTGGTTAGTGCTGGGCCGCGCGCTGGAGCTACCACAACTAGCCGCCGGTGATCGGGTGCGTTTTGTGCCGATTAGTTGGGCGCAGTATCAGCAAAGGCTCGCACCCTGATGAGCACACTGAGCGGCATTGCCAAGGTTATTGAGCCTGGTTTTTACACCACCCTGCA
>DIVC01000051.1 GCA_002423905.1 Idiomarina sp. UBA6142 | reverse complement strand
CGTCAATATGAAGCGCTCACGCGTCAGTTGATGACCTATATGATGGAAGACCCACGCGGCATTCCAAAGGTTATGAACGTGCTATGGTCAGCCCGCTCACTCGAGCGCATTGGCGACCGCTGCCAAAATATTGCCGAATACATCATCTTCTTTGTCAAAGGCAAAGACGTGCGCCACGTATCGGCCGAATCAATGGAACAAACGGTGAAAGGTGGGCGCTCTTAGCGCCCATTTTTTTGCCGGTCACTTGGTAGCGTTAGTAAAGGATCCGAGCCCGAATGGTGCCAGGAATATCCCGCAACGCAAGCAATAACTGATCAGCATGATGGGTGCGCTCTGGCGCCTCAATATCAATCACTACGTAACCCACTTTACTGTCAGTCTGCAAATACTGTCCTGACACGTTGATATCAGCGTCAGCTAACACTTGGTTGATACGAGTCAGCATACCCGGGCGGTTTTCATGAATATGCAGTAACCGCCGCGAGCCTTGATGGGCTGGCAGCGATACTTCAGGAAAGTTAACCGCCGATAAGGTCGAACCGTTATCCGAGTAATGCACTAGTTTACTGGCCACTTCAATACCAATATTTTCCTGCGCTTCTTGAGTAGAACCACCAATATGCGGGGTAAGAATACAGTTATCGATACCGCGCAGCGCCGACTCAAACAGCTCGTCGTTACCCGCAGGTTCGTGCGGGAATACATCGATAGCAGCGCCGCTTAAATGACCACTGCGCAAGGCATCGGCTAGCGCATCGATCACCACCACGCTGCCGCGCGAGGCATTAATCAGAATACTTCCTGGTTTCATCTGTTGCAGTTGCTTGGCACCAATCAGCCATTGGGTTTGGGCGGTCTCAGGCACGTGCAAGGTGACGACATCGGCTTGTTGCAGTAACTCGTTGAGGCTGCGTACTTGACTGGCATTACCAAGACTTAACTTGGTCTCAATGTCGAAGTAGCGCACCCGCATACCGAGTTGTTCGGCAAGAATACCGAGCTGAGTGCCGATATGGCCATAGCCGACAATACCAAGAATTTTACCACGCGCCTCAAAACAACCGGTTGCCGCCTTGTCCCAGTCGCCGCGGTGCGCTGCCGCATTTTTCTGTGGCACTTTACGTAACAGCATAATAATTTCTGCCAGCACCAGCTCGGCGACACTGCGGGTATTGGAGAAAGGGGCATTAAACACCACCACACCATGTTCACGCGCGGCGGTTAAATCAACTTGATTGGTGCCTATGCAAAAACAACCCACAGCGGCGAGCTTATTGGCTGCGGCAAATACCTTAGCGGTCAGCTGAGTCCGCGAGCGAATCCCGACAAAGTGAACGTCTTTAATACGTTCACACAGATCGTCCTCGCTCAGCGAAGTCTTCACATAATCAATGTTGTCATAGCCATGCTGCTTAAACACCTCAACGGCGCTTTCATGGACGCCTTCGAGCAACAGAATTTGGATACGATCTTTGGCTAGTGACACCTTATTCATGCTTATTTACCTAACTGAATGATACCGTCTGGACTGGCGATTAGGGCAATGTCGGCACCACGTTGGGCAAACAGACCATTGGTGACAACGCCCACTATATTATTGAGTTGTTGTTCTAATTGCACCGGATCAACACTATCGAAATTGTGAACATCCAGAATAAGGTTACCGTTGTCGGTAACAAAACCTTGCCGCCACACTGGATCGCCGCCGAGTTGAACGATTTGCCGCGCCACATATGAGCGCGCCATGGGGATCACCTCAACTGGCACCGGAAAGCCACCTAAGCGCCCGACTTGCTTGGAGCTATCAGCAATACAGACAAACTTTTTTGCCACTGCCGCAATAATTTTTTCGCGTGTTAATGCACCACCACCGCCTTTCACCATGCGGAGGTGCGGGTCAATTTCATCGGCACCATCAATATAAACCGGTAAATCGTTGACGTTATTCAGTTCGATGACTTCAATACCAAGTGCCTTGAGGCGTGCAGTGGATGCTTCTGAACTGGATACTGCACCGGCAATGTCATGCTTCATGCTGGCGAGAGCGTCAATAAAGAAGTTCACCGTGGAGCCGGTGCCGACCCCAACAATGTGGCCTTCTTGAACATATGTGAGAGCGGCTTGAGCAGCTTGAGCTTTGAGTTGGTCAGCGTGCGACTGTGCGGTGGCCATGCCGGTTTCCTGGTGGGTGGGCTATGGCTGGTCAGTGTATCAGTTTAGCGGCGAAAATCCCACACCTTGCTGGGTGTGATGACAAGATTTAACGGCACATCCCAAGCCTCGTGCGGAAGCTCTTCGAGGAGCTGAAAATCATAACCAACACCCACCCGAATTAAGTTTGCTAACTCGCCCCGGTGCCAAGCTGCTAAAGTGCGGTCATAGTAGCCGCCGCCCATGCCTAAACGCTCTCCGCTACGATCAAACCCAACCAGCGGCAGCAGCATCAGCTCTATCTGTGACAGCGGCACAATGCGATCAGCGCGCAATTCGGGCTCGTCAATACCGTAGCGGTTGCGCTGCCACTTAGTATCGGCGGTAATTTCAACAAACAACAACTGATGAGCTTGTTTCGGGTCCAATACCGGAAGTGCCAACTGCTGCTGTGCGTGGAGTTGTTGATGGATCAAACAGGTCGATAACTCGCCGCCAAAACTAGCATAGCTGGCAATCATTCCGGCCTGCTGAAATGCCGGCAGCGCCTGCAAATGCTCGGCGACTCGGGTTGCGGCGTGGTTACGCTGCTTGGGGCTGAGTGCCAGGCGTTGTTGACGCAAATTTTGGCGTAACTGGTGGCGCCATTGCTGTGCTTGCATCACACTGTTATCCTTGCTGAAACTTAGTGCACGACTCATTCATAAGGCTGGTTATACCATGACTACTCGGTTACTGACTACGTTGATGACATTGCTGTTCACCGCCACCTTAAGTGCAGCCCCACCACCGAAAGCACCACCACGCGGCGATCAAGGCGACGGACCGTTCCAGCGCTTGATTTTGCGCGGTGGTATCTTGGTTAACGGTGAGGGCGCACCGGCGCAAGGGCCGGTCGATATTGTTATTGAGCAAGACCGCATTGTGGCTGTGGTCAGTGTCGGTCACCCGGGTGTACCGATCAAACAACAAGGGCGCCCAGTGGCGCGTTCAGGCGACCGAGAAATCGATGTTACCGATCATTATATTTTGCCGGGTTTTATTGATATGCACGGCCACATTGGTGGCTCTGCTGATAATATTCCCGCCGAGTATGTGCTGAAGTTATGGTTGGCCCATGGTATCACCACCGTACGTGAGCCCGGCAGCTTTAATGGTTTAGACTGGGTGCAGTGGCACCAACAGCAAGCTGAAAAAAATACCATTGTAGCGCCGCGCATCATTCCTTATGTTGGCTTTGGCCAAGGCGCAGATGAACCAATCTTCGGCGCCGATCAAGCGCGGGCTTGGGTCCGAGATATCAAAAAACGCGGTGCCGCGGGGATCAAATTCTTCGGTGCCAGCAAACGGGTGATGGAAGCTGCTTTGGATGAAGCCGCCAAGCAAGACTTAGGCACCATGATGCACCATGCGCAACTGAACGTAATGAACATGAATGCACTGGACTCTGCCGAACG
>DIVC01000064.1 GCA_002423905.1 Idiomarina sp. UBA6142 | reverse complement strand
GTCATGAAGTTCAAGCGTGCACAGCCATAATGCACTGGCATTTGCCGACCTTTGCCTAAATCGCGCTCATTGGAGAACAGCTGATTCATGAACTCTTCAATGCTGAAACCACGGTAGGCCAAAGCCCCCTGCTCACGGTATTGCCCCATGATCATGTCGCCGCTGTCGAGCGCCGCTGCAGAGCCGATACTGGCTGCTTCTTCGCCTAAAGACGACAAATAGAAGCTGATTCGACCTTGGCGCTGCGCCGCGATCATCCGTTCATCAAGAATTCGGATGAATTGCATGGTCTGAAAAATTTTACACGCGGTATCTTTGTCAAGATCGGGTACTTCAGCACCTTTATGAATCGTGCCATCCTCTTTCAGGATCTGCAGCATAGGAATGTTCAAGGCACTGGCATCTAAGAATGATGCGGTGCTAACGATATCCAGCTGATGTTTCTTGTCCTTCGCCATAACTCTCTCGTTCTGTGCGTTCGTTAGAAAACTTAGGTAAAAAGGTCGGGTAGAAATTTGCGCTCACTTTACCTGCACGTCAACTTACATGCAAATGGCCAATCACTAAATTACTCCCTGGTAGGCGTAAATCCGTCGTAACAGTTGCCTTGTCAGACCAGCGCTAGCGCCTCTATGGGTTGTTCTTGAACCAACAGTAAGGCACGTTGCCCGATCGCAACTTTAGCGTTGGGGAAAATTATGCGTTGCCCCTTGGCATCAATAAAATGCTCTTTATCGCCATCGCTAGCCAGCCGATAGCCAACTGGAAACTCGGTAAAATTGGCGACATCCTCGGCAAAATGCAGCCGAAAGTCTTGCTGGGTCCGGTCAATCACCCGGGTGACCGCAAAAATATGATGCTGTTGCGGTTCAAATGACGGAAGCTGCAAGTTGGATTGTCGCAACAATTGCCGCAACATCTGCTCGGTATCAGCAAATCGGCTGCGGTCATTTTGTCCGAATGGCCTCACCTTACCCAGTTCGACGGTAAAGCCTTGCGCCTGGTGCTGGCGCACGCTGTAATACGAAAACGTGGTAGTTGGCGCTTGATTCAATAGAATCGTGGTGATGCCGCAGGCCGCCAAAAAACTTAACTGCTGCTTGCTGTAGGGTTTGCCATGTTGAAATGGATAAATGGCAAACTTTTCATAATATGAATCGCGAATGGCGGTATGGAGGTCGTAGTGCAAGCGCTCGCGTTCGCCAACCGGTGCGTTCTGATAAAAGCGCGTTACATACTGTTCAAGTTGCGCGGCACGTTGCTGTTCGCGGCTCGGCCCTTGTTGATGTGCGCCACTGAAAAGACGATTCATATTGTATTCAAGTTCGCGCACCCCAGCCGCTATCGCCCAGGGGTTACCAAACAAGAACAACACCCGATGCACCGGGGTCTGTCCCTCATGTATAAGGTCGTGGATGATATCGCGGACAATTTCTATCGGCGCGGTTTCGTTGCCGTGAATACCACAGGACAACACAATATCTTTGCCAGCGGGCTGGTCGGGTTGCCAAACCAACACACCGTGATCCCACAATTGCAGCTCACCTTGGTGGCCACGCCAACAGTCGTAAGTGATCGGCTGTTGCTGTAGAGTCCAGCTTAATACATCAAAATCTTCCATACGCACGGCTTAACGATCCTCTGGTGGAATTCGTCCGGGTTGTAAGCCCTTGGTTGCCAACAGCGCACTCAATACCCGCGAACGATACTCACGGCGATAAAGGACCATGATCACCACAGCTGTTGAGGCAACAAATAGATAAGGGTGCAGAAACCAACATAAATAGGCTAAGGCAAAATAATAGGCGCGTAAGCCGTTATTGTATTCATGACCGGCTTGGTCAATAACTTTGGCGGCCTGACGGGCAAACACGTCGCGTTGCTCGTCGGTTATTTCAGGGGAGCGATATTGTGGTGCTGCGCCCATCAGTACCGAGACAAAACCAAACTGGCGAATTGACCAGGTAAATTTGAAAAAGGCAAACACAAAGATTAACGCGAAGAACGCAAGTTTAGTTTGGACTTTCTCGGGTGATGTCTCGGCGGTGTAGGGAATAGAATTGAGCACTTCGACCACTTTATCGGCCGAAGTCAGTAAGGTAATCACACCGGCCAGCACCAACACCGTCGACGAAGCGAAAAAGGTTACGGTACGCTCAACGTTGCCCAATAGCGCGGCATCAGCAATTTGATGCTCTTTGCGCGTTAAGGTGGACATCCAATCAATACGCAGTTGGCGCAGAATATACGACAGACTATAGGTTGAGCGCGCCCGCAATCGTGCAAATTGAGTATAACTGAACCATACCAAGACAAAAAACGATAATGCCAGCAAATCATTGAGGGCTAAATTCATAAGACTGTCCTTGCCAGAGAGTGGATACCGCAGCAACTTGCTACGGTATCACATGGAGTTAGCTTATGAGGTCTAGTTTACCATCGAATGGCAAAAATATGATCTTAAGATTTCAACACGTTATCTGGGTCTAATTCACTCGTTGGTAGCTTGGCAAGGCCATACCAAGACAGAATTTTGCGCAACCAGCGGATAAAATCATCCAGTAACAAATACAAGCATGGAATCAAGATCAAGGTGATCACCGTGGCAAACAAAATACCAAAGGCTAACGATACCGCCATTGGAATGACCATTTGCGCCTGCATGCTCTTTTCTAACACAATCGGTAATAAGCCGAAGAAGGTGGTTAAAGAGGTCAGGATTATCGCCCGGAAGCGACGACCGCCAGCCTCTAATACCGCAGTGGCTAGTGGCGTTCCATCACGCCGCGCTTGGTTGACGTAATCCACCATAACCAGTGAATCGTTAACCACAACACCGGCTAAGGCAATAACCCCGAACAAGCTTAAAATAGAGATCGGCATGCCCAAAATCCAGTGCCCGACCACCGCACCAATCATACCAAATGGAATCACCGACATAATGATGAACGGCTGACTATAGCTCTTCAACGGAATCGCCATGAGTGCGTAAATCGCCAGTAATGCGAGTAAAAAGCCTAGCGCTAGGGAATCTGTCGCTTCCGCCTCATCTTGCGAAGCACCCTCTAATTTAAAGCCCACCGATGGGTACTTATCCATAATTGGCTGGATCCGCTCTGCACGTACTTGGCGAACAATATCAGACGGTTGTACCCTAGCTTTGTCGACCCGTGCACGCACGTTCACAGAACGCTCGCGGTTGACCCGTACGATGGAGTTATAGCCCTTGGCAAACTCAATATCAGCTAATTCAGTGAACGGAATCAAGGCACCATCGGCAGTCCGCAGTTTCATATTTTCTAAGTCGCCGATCGAGGTACGTTCGTCGAGTGGATAACGTACCATCACCCGAACTTCCTCATCACCACGCTGGATGCGCTGTGCTTCGGCGCCGTAAAAGGCATAGCGTACTTGCGTCGCCAATTCGGATAAGGTGATGCCCATAGCCGTTGCCAGCGGTTTCAAGCTGACCACCACCTCGTTATTGCCTTCACCAAAGGTATCTTCAATATCAAATACACCATCGAAGGTGGCAAGCTCACGGCGCAATTCAGCGGCCGCGGCTGCTAATGCCTGAAGGTTCTCACCGGTAAACTGAAACTCGATGTCAAAACCACCGCCCATGCCAATGCTGCCTTGAAAGTTAAGTGCTTTAATACCAGCAATTTCAGGCACCGACTCGCGCCAGCGGTTGATAATCGAAAAACCGTCCACTTCCCGATCTTCGCCTTTAGCCAGCTCAGCAAATATGGTTGCATTAGAACCGTTGACCCATACGTTGGTATGTTTCACCACCGCTTGACCGCTTTCCTGACTGATCGTTGCATTCAAATTATTCAGTTCAGTCACAACTATTTCTGCAGCATCAATAGTTGCTTGCTCTGAAGTTCCCGGCTGCATGGTCACTTGGGCTGAAATAAAGTCACTGGGCACGTTAGGGAAAAACACCCAGCGCACCACCCCACCTGAAATCAAGCCAATGGAGACAATAAAGAGGCCGATAAAAGCCGCTAAGGTAATACCGCGATTGCGCAAACAGCGCGCTAAAAATGGTGTGTAATAGTTTTGCACAAATACTTTCAAGCCATCCGAAATTTTATTCCGCGTGCGCTGGAATGCATTCAGCTTTTCTGGCTGGGTGCGGGAAAACTTCATCGTCGCAATGTGCGCCGGTAGGATCATTTTCGATTCAACCAGCGAAAAGCCTAAGGCAATAATCACGACAATGGCGATGGATTCCCAAATAGCTCCTTGCGCCCCTCCTACCATTAACATCGGCACGAACGCCACCATGGTGGTAAGGACACCAAAGGTCGCGGGCATAGCAACACGTTGCGCACCGCGAACCACATTTTGCACCGATTTACCGTGTGCTTCGAGTTCGGAATAGGCACTTTCACCAATAACTATGGCGTCATCCACCACGATCCCGAGCACCAAGATGAAGCCAAACAGCGAAATCATATTGATTGAGACGCCTAAAATAGGCATCAACATAATGGTCCCCAAGAAGGCAATTGGAATACCCATCATGACCCAAAATGCTAAGCGTAACTGCAGGAAGAGCGACAACAGAATGAACACCAAAATGCTGCCACTAATCATGTTGTTGGTCATCAAATCAAGTCGGCCTTGCAGGTAATGGGATGAATCGCCCCAATAAGCGATTTGCACACCTGGCGGTAACTCTTTTTGCTTACGTTCAATATAGTTGCGAACTGTAGCTGCCGCCTGCAGGTCACTTTGCTCGCCAACCGAGTTAACCCGCACAAACGTAGCCGCCTTGCCATCAAATTCACTGAAGCGTCTGCGTTCAATAAAGGCATCTTTGACTGTAGCAATATCACCTAACGTCAACCGCGTACCGTCGGGACGATTAATCAGTGTGATCCGTTCAAATTCACCGCCCACATAGGCTTGGTTATTGGCTCGTAACAGAATATCGCCATTCGGAGTGCGAATAGAGCCACCGGCGACGTCAATGGATGTGCCGCGCACGGCATTAACGACTTGCTGAAAGGTTAGGTTATAGCGTTGCAGATCGTGCTCAGAAATCTCGATAGAAATTTCATAATCACGCGCACCGACTAATTCGACCTTGGTAATACCGTTGGCTTTTTTCAAATCATCACGAATGGCTTTTGCCAATTCTTTTTGGCTACGCTCATCCACATCGCCATAAATCGAAATCCAGATCACCTGACGTTGGGGCCGCGCGCGGTAAATATTCGGGCTTTCAATTTGATTGGGGAAGTTGGGTATGGCATCCACCATCATCTTGACTTCATCCATGACGATTTGCGGGTCATAGGAGGTTTCCACCTCGACACTCACCGTGGCCATGCCCTCACGTGAGGTGGAAGTTATCCGTTTAATACCATCAATATCCTCAATAGCATCTTCAATCAGCACCACCACGCCTTGTTCAACTTCTTGCGGTGCAGCTCCGGGAAATGGCACTCGAATACTGATGATATTCAGCTCAATCTCGGGGAACATTTCCTTTTGCACTTTGCTGACGCCAAACAGGCCGCCAACAATGATTAACATCATTAGTAAGTTAGCGGCGACAGGGTTATTTGCCCACCAGGCAATTAAACCGGTTTGTCGGGTTGTTGAGTCACTCATGGGTGCAATTCCTTGTTAATCCGGTTTGACCGCAGTGTCGTCAGCTTTTTTGCCGGCTACTGTTTCTTGTTGCAGTGGCAGTGGGTCGCCCGGCAAACGTACTTTCATGCTTGGCAGCGCATTGGCGAGCTGGGTTAAAACCACCTTATCGCCGCTGTTCAAACCGCTATCAACATAGACTTGGTTGGCTTCAGCACGGACAATGTTAACGGTTTTCAGCTGTAGCCGACGATCAGCATCGACGGTCCAGACTTTATTGTCTTGATTAACCACATAACGCGGTAAGCGATACAAATTCTGCGCCGACTTGCCGGCTATGCTTAATTGCACGAAACGGCCAAATCGCAACGGTTGCTCATGCGTATCCCCGGATCGGTTATACGGGTCTTTCACTTCGACCACCCCGTAAACCACTCGGCTGTTCATATCCAATACCCCTTCGGTACGCACCAAGCGGCCATACCAGTTCACTGGCTGGCCCGATACTTCCGATGTAAGTTGCACCTCAGGCGCTAAGGTTGGATCATCGCCCGGCTCAGGCAAATTCATGTAGGCTAAATCACGATCACTCAAAGGCACGCGAATTTCGGCGCTCTCAGTACTCATGATCCGAGCAATTTGGCTGTTCACGCCAACAAATTGACCGATATCAACGTTCTTGCTTTGCAACAGACCATCGTAAGGAGCGCGAATGATGGTCCGCTCCAGATCACGTTCTGCTTTGGCAACGCCGGCCTCGGCCGACTGCACCCCGGCAACCGCGCTAGCCACTTGCGGCTCACGAATACCCAGCGCAGGGATTTCACCCATTTGCAGCGATTCCCATTCATCACGCGCCACTTTGGCAAGCGCACTTTCTTGCGCTAATTGCGCTTTCGCTTGGGCTAAATTTGCTTTAGCCGTTTTTAATGCGACTTGGTAATCGGCAGGGTCAATTTTCACCAACACTTCACCGGCCTGAAAAAATCCGCCAGCCACAAAATTGGGCGATAACTCAATCACTTTGCCACTGACTTGCGACATCATCATGGTGGCATGCTTGGCTTCCACATTACCTTGCCCGGCCACCAAGAAATTGACGTCTTCAGCTTTAACATCAAGCACATCAACCAGCACTGCCGGCCGTTGCGCCTGCCGTTGTGGCGGCTGCGGCCGCATCATGCTGAGTAATACCAGCAGCATAACGGCCAAAACAATAATCAGTGGCGGCACCAGTTTGCGTTTCTTAAAAGCCATGGGATCAATTTCCGTTATAACTTAGATGACAATAGTATGAAGCACTATGGCGCACTCGAACAGCACCGATATGTTGCGATTTGTTTCAG
>DIVC01000014.1:6191-12214 GCA_002423905.1 Idiomarina sp. UBA6142 | reverse complement strand
GGTTAAATTTTTCTTTTGACATGACAGCCTCTTGAATTTAAACAACTTACAATGGTTCAACTCGGAACAATAATAGTATCTAACCTAGCGCATTGTGTCATCAGGGGAGTAGAAGTTTTGAGATTGGACCGAATAAATGGTGCTGATAGGCGGAATTGAACCGCCGACCTCACCCTTACCAAGGGTGCGCTCTACCACCTGAGCTATATCAGCACGACATGTTTCATGGAGCGGGTAGTGGGAATCGAACCCACATCATCAGCTTGGAAGGCTGAGGTAATAGCCATTATACGATACCCGCTTGCCTTGAATCGGGCCACCTCAAACCATTCTTTACTCACCGCATTAAACATCAATGCAAATTGGTGGAGGGGGCAGGATTCGAACCTGCGAAGGCTGAGCCGTCAGATTTACAGTCTGATCCCTTTGACCGCTCGGGAACCCCTCCAGACAAATTTTGAGTTGGTGCCGGCACCAAGAGTCGAACTCGGGACCTACTGATTACAAGTCAGTTGCTCTACCAACTGAGCTATACCGGCACCCCGGTTAGGTGGACGGCATTCTATTGGATAGATTTTATCTATGCAATAGAAAATGCCATTTTTTTTGCCCTTTGCAGCGCGATCGCTTAATTAGCGAACGGATGACGCAAAATAATCGTTTCAACGCGATCCGGGCCGGTTGAAATGATATCCACCGGCACCCCGGTGAGGACTTCAATGCGCTTAATATAAGCTAACGCTTCAATCGGCAGGTCTTGATGACGGGTAAGGCCCACTGTGCTCTGCTGCCAGCCTGGCATGACTTCATAGATCGGCTCAACGCTGTCGTAGTCTTCAGCGGCCATTGGTGGATAGTCAGTAATGGTGCCGCAGGTTAGTTTATACCCGGTACAAATTTTCAGTTCGGTCAGGCCATCGAGTACGTCCAACTTGGTCAAGCAGAAACCGCTGACCGAATTGATTTGTACTGCGCGACGGGCAGCGACCGCATCGAACCAGCCGGTACGACGTTTGCGCCCGGTGGTGGCACCGAACTCATGGCCCTTAACGCCTAAATGCTCGCCTACGGCGTCATCGAGTTCAGTTGGGAATGGGCCACTACCCACCCGCGTGGTGTAAGCCTTAACAATGCCAAGCACATAATCGATATAGCGTGGGCCAAAACCAGCACCGGTCGATACGCCACCAGCGGTGGTGTTCGATGAGGTCACGTACGGATAGGTACCGTGGTCGATATCCAACAAGGTGCCTTGGGCGCCTTCAAACATGATGTGCTGACCATCTTTGCGGGCATCATCCAGCAACGATGGAATGTCAGCGATTAAATCTTTCATATATTGCGCAATGCCGCGGCAGTACTCAAGCACCTGCTCGACGTCAACGGCATCCACTTGGTAGTAATTGACCAAGGTAAAGTTATGAAATGCCATCACTTCACGTAATTTTTCTTCAAAGCGCTCAAAATGGCATAAATCGCCTACGCGTAAACCACGGCGTGCCACTTTGTCTTCATAGGCGGGGCCAATGCCGCGACCAGTGGTACCGATAGGCTTATCTCCACGCGCTTTTTCGCGCGCTTGGTCTAAGGCTACGTGGTAGGGCAGAATCAGTGGGCAGGCTTCGCTGATTAGCAAACGCTCGCGTACTGGTACGCCTTTTGCTTCTAACATGGCGATTTCTTTCATCAGTGCTTCGGGCGATAACACCACGCCGTTGCCGATGACGCAGCGCACGTTATTACGCAACACGCCGGATGGGATCAGGTGCAATACGGTTTTTTGTCCGTCTATCACCAGGGTGTGACCGGCATTATGGCCGCCTTGGTAACGCACCACTAATGATGCTTTATCGGTAAGTAAATCAACGATCTTACCTTTGCCTTCGTCACCCCATTGCGTGCCGAGAATTACGACGTTTTTACCCATGATGCTGATACCAGATGTTTGAGAGCGTTAAAATTGATTGGCGCTGTTGAAAAAACAGGCGTGAATTTTAGCAGAAGTTCACCGCTTAAGGTAGCCCGATTAGGCGGCTGTCAGGGCTTTTTCCAGCCGTTGGTAATCCGCAGCGTCGTGATACAGCGCAAAACCAAAGCGCAGGCGATCACCGCGATAATCGGTGTCGATGCCGGCGGCAGCGAGCTGAAGCGCTAATGCGGTGACCTGCTCAGCGCTAGGTAACTGATAAGTGAAAAAGTGACCATGGTCGGCGCCGGCGTGAAATAATCGGTTCGATTCGTTTAATAACGGGTGTTGGGCGCGGGCAATAACCTGTAAAAAAGCCTGCTGTAACTGCTGCACATGGCGATGCATGTGCGCCACCGTTAGGCCATCTTGCTGCCACCAGCGCAACACCGCTTGTAGCCGATATAAGGCGCTGAAATCCATGGTGGCACCGGCAAAACGGTAGCCATCTGCGGCGTATTCAACCGCTCCTGCTTGGGGCTTGGCAAGATTGGCGAAATCGGCAAACCAGCCGGTATATTCCGGGCGCAACGAACAGTGCTTGGGTACCGCCATAAAACAACAGCCCTCGCCCGCTTGCAGGTATTTATAGGCGCCGGCTAGATAAAACACCCTATCTGCCACACCACTGAGGTCAGTTGGTATGGCGCCGCAACCATGATAGCCATCAATCACCACTTGCGTGCTGGGCTCGACCCATGGCAACCAAGTCTCAACCGCAGGCGCAATCACACCGGAGTTGTAAAACACTTGGCTGATAAAAATCAGTTGATAGCTACCGGCTTGCACCGCTGCTTGCCAGCGCTCCGGAAAGCTAGCAAAAGGCTGGGTTGAAATGCTGGTAACGCGAACGTTAGGGCGCTCTTGCAGACGCCGTAATTGGCGGCTGAAGCTGTGAAATTCGCTATCGGTGGTTAAAATATGCAGCGGCTGATTGGCGGCAAAACAGCTCATCAGCCGGTACAGTAATTCGTGGGTATTGCTGGCAAACACCCATTGTTCAGGGTGCGGATAATGCAACAGCGCCGCTAAGCGGCGCTGTACATCAGGGATACGTTCGGAAAAAATGGCATCCCATTTATGGTCAACTCCACGAGCACTATCGAGCCAGTAGTCGAGTTGCGCTTGCTGCGTTACATCAGGCCAGTAATGATGGCTGTGCGGCGCACAATGCAAGCGCTCTCTGTGCTGACTGATAAAACCCTGATAGTGCTGCTTATAGCTGACCATAGCAGACTAATCGTTAGCTCTTACCGCTAAGTGATTTCAAGTAACGGAAAAAGTCGCTGTTTGGCTCAAGGACTAACACGTCATTACCATTGGCGAAACTCGCCTCGTAGGCCTGCAAACTGCGCATAAACGCGTAAAATTCAGGGTCACGATTGTAAGCTCGGGAATAAATACCCGCCGCCTCGGCTTCACCTTCACCACGAACCTGCCGTGATTCACGTTCAGCATCGGCCAGCATAACCGTTACGCGAGCATCCACATCTGCGCGGATAAACTCGGCCTGCTCTTGACCTTTAGAACGGTGTTCCATAGCTACTGCTTGGCGCTCAGCGCGCATGCGCTGGAAGATCGACTGACTGACTTCATTCGGCAGGTTAATTTGCATAACCCGCACATCAATCACTTCGATACCCAGTTCTTGGGCGCTATCAGCACTCTTGATCAAAGCATCGCGCATCAGGTCATCACGTTCACCCGAGACGATATCTTTGATGGTACGGTTACCAAACTCTGCCCGCAGACCGCTGTTAACCCGACGGGTCAACAGATCTTCGGCTTGGCGTTGGTTGCCGCCGTTGGTGGACAAATAGTAGGTGGCAAAATCAGAGATACGCCACTTTACATAGGTGTCTACAATTAGGTCTTTTTTCTCGCTGGTGGTGAAACGGTCGGCTTCGCCATCGAGGGTTTTAAAGCGTGAATCCATGCGTTTCACTTGCTCAATAAATGGCAATTTGAAATGCAAGCCGGGTTGAAACACTTTGGGCAAACCGGTATCAGCATCACGCTGAACTTTACCAAATTGCACCACAATTGCGCGCTCACCCTCTTTGACGACGAACAGCGAGGATAAACCAAGCACTGCCGCAACAATCACTAAAACTGCAATTAGATTTTTCATGCGTTAGCCTCTCCCGCCGCTACGATTAGTGGTTCGGTTAGCGTCATTCATGCCACCGCTCTGAGTAGGCGACTGACGCTGCTGCGGCACACTTAATGGCTGCTGTTGTTGCTGCTGAAGTTGATTCTGATTGATTCCACCACGTTGGGTTTCGAGAATTTTATCCAGCGGCAAATACAACATGTTGTTGCTACCTTCCACATCGATCATGATCTTCGCGCTGTTGGCGTAGATTTTTTCTAGGGTCTCAATATACAAACGTTCGCGCGTAACGACCGGCGCAGCTTTATATTGAGGCAATAGCTGTTCAAAGCGGGCCACTTCACCCTGAGCCTTCAAAATAGTTTGCTCACGATAAGCTTGGGCATCTTGTTGCACCCGACGCACCTGACCACGAGCAAGTGGCTCGCGCTCGCGGGCATAGGCTTCGGCTTCACGAATGTAGCGTTGCTCATCTTCTTGCGCCGAGATGGCGTCATCGAATGCATCTTTAACTGGCTCAGGTGGGCGCGCCGGAAGTAAGTTCACATCAACGACTCGAATACCCAACTGGTATGGTTGAATCATCGTTTCAAGTAGCTCAAGCGTGCGGCTGCGGACGACTTCACGACCTACGGTTAGCACTTCATCCATGGTGGTGTGACCGACCACGTAACGTAACGCTGAGTCAGTTGCCTGCGCCAAACTACGGTCGGCATTTTCCACCGCGTACAGATAATCACGCGGATTAACCACTCGATACTGTACGTCCAGTTCAACATGCACCACGTTTTCGTCTTGAGTCAGCATGAAGCCTTCGGATTGGAATTGCTTCACGTTATTTACGTCGACGGTTTCCACGGTATCGATAAACACTGGACGCCAATGCAGACCTGACTCAACCAAGTCCGAATATTGACCGAAACGCAATACTACGCCTCGCTCTGCTTCTTTCACGGTATAAAAACCAGCGATAAACCAAATGGCTACGGCGATCACTGCAATCACGCCTAAACCACGTGATGCAGCGCCACCATTACCACTCGTGCTGTTGGAGGGGCGTTTATTGCCGCCACCAAAGCCAAGTTTGCCGAGCAAGTTACGAACCGCTTCATCAAGGTCGGGTGGACCTTGCTCACGGCCGCCTTGGTTTTTCCATGGATCACGGTCATTTTGATTGCCGTTTCCCGGTTGATTCCAAGCCATTGAATACTCCACGTCAGAGTTAATAGTTCGAGTTAAAAAATTGTGCCTGCTATTGTACAAAGGCTTGCAGGCTATCGCCATATTCTTCGCTGACCTGCTTACATAAACGTTGCCAATCGACTTGAGACATACGTACTTGCATGGCCATTTGACCATCCTCACTCGGTTGCTCGGCAGTCACGCTGTTTAAGGCGTACAGCTTACCACGTAACTTACCCATTGAGGGCGGAATTCGTAGCGATAGATTCACCATAGCTGGTCGTAAGCGTTGCACCAGGGCTTGCTGCACCAGCTCTACCCCAGCACCGGTCTGCGCCGATAACCAGACCCGCATTGGTTTACCCTGCTCGTCATAATCAATACGCGGGGTCAGCTCAGGCAGGTGGTCAATTTTGTTACAAATGATTAATTGTGGTACTTCGTCAGCGCCAATTTCGGTCAATACATCCTGTACTTGCAGCATGTTATCTTGCTGCCGTTCATCGTTGATATCGACAACATGCAACAATAAGTCCGCTTCTTGAGTTTCTTGTAGCGTCGCTTTAAAGGCCGCCACTAAGTCGTGCGGCAAATGCCGAATAAAGCCAACGGTATCGGCCAAAATCACCGTGCCCACATCGGCTAATTCGAGCTTCCGTAAGGTTGGATCAAGGGTAGCGAACAGCTGATCCGCGGCATACACACCGGCTTCAGTAATACGATTAAACAAGGTTGACTTACCTGCGTTGGTATAACCAACCA
>DIVC01000014.1:0-6136 GCA_002423905.1 Idiomarina sp. UBA6142 | reverse complement strand
AAACCGATACCACCTTTCTGCCGCTCTAAGTGAGTCCAGCCACGTACTAAGCGCGTTGAAATATGCTTTAACTGTGCCAGCTCAACCTGCAGTTTACCTTCGTGGGTTCGCGCGCGTTGGGCAAAGATATCCAGAATGAGACCGGTGCGGTCAACCACCCGGCATTGACATAATTTTTCTAAGTTACGCTCTTGAGTGGGGCTTAAACTGTGGTTAAAAATCACCACGTTCGCACCGAGCAGTTTCACCTGCTCAGCGATTTCTTCGGCTTTGCCGCTGCCCACAAAATAACGTGAACTGGGCGTACTCCGCGATGCTGTCACCACTCCCAAGGTAGCAACACCGGCCGAGCTTACCAGTAATTTAAGTTCAGAAAGGTCTTCCCGATCTGTTTCAGCGGGAAAATCAACGTGCACCAGAACAGCCTGTTCACCACTTTCAAACCTATCAAACAAGCTATCTGTACTCCTACATTAACTAGTCAATCGCGTCTTCGCTACCATCTGGGGTCGGCAAATAATTGCTTGGAATACGCGCTGGCACTACTGTTGAAATGGCATGTTTGTAAACCATCTGACTGACGGTATTTTTGAGTAAAATTACGAACTGATCGAAACTTTCGATCTGCCCCTGTAATTTAATGCCATTGACTAAATAAATTGACACTGGAACACGCTCGCGTCGCAGTGCATTCAAAAATGGGTCTTGCAATGTTTGCACCTTCGCCATATCTGCATCCTTTTTTTTTGTTATTGTTCGTATCTCGCAGCACTTAAGATCATCCCTATGCCAGTCAACTATCACTATAGAACAAGCTACGAAAATTCACAGTATCGATAGAGCTATTTTACCAATAGTTTGAATATGTGGCTGATTTTCAATTTTTCAAGGGAGTAGATCGGTAAACTTTTGGCCACGTTGTTGGCAAGCAAGCCACGCTTTTTGTTCACAATCTGCGGCTAAACTATCTAACCACTGCACACCGGGCCATTTCCGTAACCAGGTTAATTGCCGCTTGGCTAACTGCCGACTAGCGAAAATGCCACGATCAATCATTTCATCGTAGCCGTAATCACCATCGAGATACTCCCACATTTGCCGATAGCCGACGCTGCGAATGGCCGGTAAATCTTTATGCAGATCACCCCGCGCTCGCAAGGTTTCTACTTCTGCTTGCAATCCTGTTGAGACCATTTGGCGAAATCTAAGTTCAATGCGCTGATGCAAAATGGCACGGTTTTCCGGGGCTATGGCTAGCTGAATTACTGGATAAGGCAACGCACCTGTGCGTTGCTGGGTGAGTTTGGTCAGGCTGCTACCGCTGGTCAAGAACACCTCGAGTGCACGGGTAATGCGCTGCGGATCATTGGGGTGAATACGGGCAGCACTGACTGGGTCTACTGCAGTCAGTTGCTGGTGCAACACCACACTACCGTGCTGGTTGAGACGATGCTGTAACTGCGCCCGAATGGTTGCATCGGCGGCTGGCAGTTTCGACATGCCCTCCAATAAGGCTTTGAAATACAGCATGGTGCCGCCCACCAGCAGCGGTGTGCGCCCGGCGGCAATAATTTCATCAATGTGCTGCCGCGCGTCATGGGCAAATTGCGCCGCCGAATAGCTCTCACTGGGGTCACAAATATCAATTAAGCGGTGCGGCGCGAGTGCCAGTTCTTCTGCACTTGGTTTCGCTGAACCAATATCCATGCCGCGATATATCAACGCTGAATCGACAGAAATAATATCCGCCGGTAAACGCTGAGCTAAGGCCATCGCTAACGCTGTTTTGCCCGCGGCAGTTGGGCCGTACAAGCAAATCACCTTAGCCTGTACGGTCATTTTAGTGGCTCCGGCAGCGTCGGTAATGCCAATTGCTGGACAAATAATTGCGGTTGTTGCCAACTCAACCAATGCTGCAGCCAATGTTCAGCTTGGGTAGCGTTAAAATGACTTGCAACTTGCAACTGCGCCAACCATAACCAGACACTCGGTGGTACCTGCAACTGGTCTGCCGTGGCCACACTCAATTGCGCCAGCAGCTGTGGCAAGGTGTCGTTGATATTACTCTGCCGCAGTGCCGAGGGCACTTGTTTCACGATGCATTGCTTGCGCTGCCATTCTAACAGCAGGCCCAGCCGAGCGAGCAATGCTGGTGGCAGCTGCTGTGCTTGAGCAATGGCATCCGTACTGCTTAATTGTACTGGGATCAACAATGGCTGGCCGGCTAAACCGGTTTGAAATTGTTGCGCGTACTGTTCCGCCAAAGCCGCCTGCTGCACCCGCTGCAAATCAAGCAACCAGAGCGGTGTGTCAACCCGCTGCGGTTGTAGCCATTGAATTAAGGCAAAGCGCTGTTGCACCACCGTCAGAACCCGCCAATTATGGCCCTGCTCAGGACGCTCCACAGCGGTTGGTGCTGCTTCCATTACTCCAGGTAGTGGGGTACGACTGCCGGGTTGTAGCGCTTGCAACTGCGCAGCGATATCCGCTGCGGCAGGCCGATACTGATGGGTTTGCGGACTCGCCCAAGCAGCTTGCGTGAACGCTTCAGCCGCCACGCTGGCTGGTGCTACTGCCGCTGGCACCATTACCAGAGCTGGCGGACGCGCTACGACTGGCTTTAACGCCTGCATAATAAAATCATGAATTTGCCGAGCTTGCTGAAACCGCACCTCGTGTTTAGCCGGATGCACGTTCACATCAACTTCGTTGGCTGGTAGTTCTAAGTACAACACAAAGGTTGGGCTGCGCTCGTCGCCGAGTTGATCGGCATAGGCTTGGCGTATGGCATGCCCTAGTAAACGATCCTTCAGCATCCGTCCGTTCACATAAAAATACTGGACATCGGCCTGATGGCGACAGCCACTGGGAGGGCTAATCCAGCCCCACAGGCGCCAGCTGGCTGCGCTTTCATCGACAAACACCGCTTCATCAATAAATTGAGTACCACCTACACGAGCTACTCGGTCGGCATAGCGATCACCGGTAACGGCGGGATATTGGCGTACCAGCTTATGGTTATGGTTCAGACTAAAACGAACGTCAAAACGGGCCAGCGCTAAGCGCTTGACCACCTCATCAATGTGCGCAAATTCGGTTTTGTCGGTACGCAAAAACTTTCGCCGGGCTGGGGTATTAAAAAATAGGTCTTGGACATCTACGGTGGTACCAGTGGGGTGGCTAGCAGGCTGCAGATGGGCGGTCATCTCACGACCCTCTACCCACGCTTGCCACGCCTCGGCTTGCTGTTCGGTTTTTGAGGTCAAGGTTAAGCGGGCTACTGAGCTGATACTGGCCAACGCTTCGCCGCGAAAACCCATACTTAATATTGCTTCGAGGTCAGCCAATGAGCTGATTTTACTGGTGGCATGACGGCTCAGTGCTAAAGTGAGTTCATGCTGCGCAATGCCGCTGCCATTATCACGGATACGAATACGCCGGCGACCACCTTGTTCAATATCAATGACAATATCCGCAGCACCAGCATCGAGACTATTCTCGACCAGTTCTTTAACGACCGACGAGGGCCGTTCGATGACTTCGCCGGCGGCAATTTGGTTGGCCAAGCTGATGGGTAATAGTTGAATTGCCATGACCGCCCTTACCGCGCGCTCGGAATTTTCAGCTTTTGGCCGACGCGCACAGTATCGCTATTGAGATTGTTATGCTGTTTTAGCGCAGTCACCGAGATATTATAGCGCTGCGCTATCACCGAAAGGCTCTCGCCACGTTTCACCACGTGTTCCATAGCGCGGCTGGTAGCAAATAAGGTGCCATCGGGCGGTTTGCGGGTAAAGTGAGCGCGAACACCGTTGTAGATAGCACGAGCCACCTGCTGCTGATGTTTATTGCTGGCGAGTAACTTCTCTTCATCTGGGTTTGAAATAAAGCCAGTTTCAACCAACATAGACGGCACATTACCCGCGGTTAACACGGCAAAGCTGGCGTGTTGGGGATCACGTTTATGCAAGCGCGTGACTTTGCCTAATTCACTGACCACTTCCTGAGCCGCTTCATAGCCAATGGTCATAATGCCATCCAGTTGCACACCTGCCAAAATACGCTGAAGTTGGTTATCTTGATCGGATTCTTTGCTATCAATACCAGCCAACACATCACCAAGGCGTTCTTTGTCTTCCAGTAAACGACCGAGTTCGGTATTTGCCCGTCGTGTTGATAATACCCACACCGATGCGCCACGCGGTTGCGGCGAGGTAAAAGCATCGGCATGAATAGAAATCAGTAAATCGGCATTGATCTCTTCGGCTTTGCGCGAACGCCCGCGCAAGCCAACATAATAGTCGCCGGTACGGATCAAATACGCCTGCATCCCTGGATCTGCGTTAATCATGTCAGCGAGGGCTTTGGCAATACTCAGCACCACGCGCTTTTCTTGCAGCCCAGTAGGTCCAATTGAACCTGGGTCATTGCCACCATGCCCGGCGTCAATAGCAATTGTGACTTTTCGTTCTTGTAATTGATCAACACTCAAGGCTTGTTCGCTGCGTTTGACGCTGCGGCCCGGCAGATCAACCACGAGGCGATGGCCAAAACCATCACCGGGTGGCAACGTAAATAAGGTTGGAGTGATTTTTTGGCTCAATTCAAACACGATCCGCGTGCCACCAGAACTGATTGGGGTGCTGGTACGAAGCTTGTTGATGAGCAACGAATTGGTCGGCACGGTGGCTAAATTAACGGCCAACTGGGTGGCTTTAAAATCAACCACCAAACGATACGGTAAATTGTCATCAATAGTGAAATAGGAGTATTGGGCAGCCGCACTGAGGTCGAATACCACGCGGGTTTTGTCGGGTTCTGGACCAACTCGCACAGCAGAAATTGTGGTACTGGCCCACGCTGGGAGCATATACAGCCCCAGTAGCATCCAAATGAATAGACCTAAGCTTCGCTGTATCACAGTGTTTCGAGTAATTCTCGACCTCGTTCAGTTAGCGCTGCGAGTGTCATTGATCGCGCGGTACCCGCATAATCAATGGTTATGGTTATATCAGCTTTTGGCAGCCAGCCAGCCCCACGCTGCGGCCATTCTGCCAAAATGATGTGATAATCACCAAGGTAATCACGAATGCCCATGAATTCAAGCTCTTCTGGGTCGGTCAAACGGTAAAGATCAAAATGATGCAATTGCCAAGGTGGCAAGTGATAGCTTTCCACCAAGGCATAGGTCGGGCTTTTCACTTTCCCTGGGTGCCCTAAAGCCTGAATAAAGCCGCGACTAAAGGTGGTTTTACCAGCGCCCAACTCACCATAAAGATAGAGCGTTAAGGTTTCGGAATGCTGGTGCGCCGCCACCTGCTCTGCCAATTGGCGGGCTATCGCTAATAACTTCGGTTCATCAACGGCAACAAATTGTTTTGACTGCATGCGCTAACCTTCTCAACCATGACAAAATCCCTCAGCATGGGACAAGTGTAACATGATCTAGATACGGCGTAGCAGATGCACAGCGGCACTTTGTTTGCTATTTTGTAGGTCACTGCACACCTGAGGCATGCATCGGTATGATGGACTTTGATCAATTAGCAGCAGACATTAAAAAGTGGGGTGAGGAACTGGGCTTTCAAAAGGTCGGGATCACCGATCTTGACCTCGCGGCCGAGCAGGCGGCCTTAAAACGCTGGCTGGAACAAGGCATGCATGGCGACATGGATTACCTCGCGCGGCATGCCGACTTGCGCGCTGACCCAACGCTGCTGCATCCGGGCGCGGTGCGGGCCATTTCGGTGCGAATGAACTATTTACCGGCGGAAGCGGGCTTTGCGCGTACCCTAAAAAATCCGCGCTTGGGCTACATTAGCCGCTATGCCTTAGGGCGCGACTACCACAAACTTATGCGGAACCGTTTAAAGCAACTGGGCCAACGTATTCAACAGGCCTGTGCTGACCTCGATTTTCGCCCATTCGTAGACTCTGCGCCGATTATGGAACGGCCTCTAGCGGTAAAAGCGGGCTTAGGCTGGACCGGTAAGCATACGTTGGTGCTCGACGAGCAAGGTGGGTCATGGTTCTTCCTCGGCGAGTTACTGGTGAATTTACCGCTACCAACCGATCAGCCGGTAACCGAAAAATGTGGCAGCTGCACCGCCTGTATTACCATTTGCCCCACCCAAGC
>DIVC01000027.1:7349-14410 GCA_002423905.1 Idiomarina sp. UBA6142 | reverse complement strand
ACTTCTTCCAACAGCGGGGCTTCTAATTCAGCCAGCACCAAATCGTATAGTTGCTCAGGATCTTGGCCGTCAAGTTGCTTCAAGAAAGCGTTTACAGCTTGTTTCACAGAGTCGCGCAGCGGCTTAGGCTGGGCGTTGTTGCCTATAGTAGCAAATTTAGGTTCCTGATCACGATTGGTATTTGAATCAAACATAGGTGCGCTCTATCTCTTAAGTTACTGTTGCAAAAAAATCCGCTAGCGCCTGAAGCTGCTCATCAGCATCTTCTAGGGTGACAAAATAGCGGCGGAAATCATCCGCGGGCAGGTGCTGTTGAAGGTACCAACCTACGTGTTTTCTGGCAATCCGTGCTCCAGCCACTTCGCCGTAATGCTGATGAATGTCAGCAATATGTCGTAAAACGACCTGGCTTACCTCGGCTAAATCAGGTGCCGCAAGTTGTTCACCGGTGGCAAAGTAATGTGCCACTTGGCGAAACAACCAAGGGTTCCCTTGCGCGCCACGACCTATCATAATCGCATCGGCTTGGGTGTAATCGAGCACGCTTTTGGCGCGCTCTGGGCTGGTGATATCACCATTAGCAATAACCGGAATAGACACCGCAGCTTTCACGGCTTTAATGGTGTCAAATTCGGCTTCGCCTTTAAACAAGCAAGCGCGGGTGCGGCCATGCACTGCTAGTGCTTGAATGCCAACTTGCTCAGCAAGTTTAGCAATCTGCACTGCGTTGCGGTTTTCCGGATCCCAGCCAGTGCGTATTTTCAACGTCACCGGCACCGTAACTGCTGCCACCACGGCTGTGAGAATTGCTTCCACTAAGTCGGGATATTGCAGTAACGCTGAACCTGCAAGTTTCTTATTTACCTTTTTTGCCGGACAGCCCATGTTGATGTCGATGATTTGCGCGCCTAACGCTTGGTTATAACGCGCCGCTTCGGCCATCACATCCGGCTCGGACCCAGCAATTTGAACTGATTGTATGCCAACATCTGCGGCTAACCCCATGCGCGCCAACGACTTTTTAGTTCCCCACATATCTGGATTGCTAGAGCACATCTCAGACACAGTCAACCCCGCCCCGTATTCGCGACAAAGCCGACGAAAGGGTGGATCAGTCACACCGGCCATGGGCGCTAGTATGACGGGGTTGTCGAGGCGATAAGGGCCTATCCGCATCGGTTAAAAACTGTTCAACTCAAGGGTCGGAAATTTTAGGGAATATGACAGAAAAAAGAAAGGCTGGAATTTGTACAATTGCAGCCTTTTTTGCAGTTTTTGCTCTTGACAAATAACGCGCGCGCTATTGTTTCCGCTGGGCGTGGAGCATTGCCCATTGTTCCTGCACACGCGGCTTGCTAAAGCTGAATTGCTGCTGATAGGCGCTGGTCACCTGATCGATTTGACGATCTAAGATGCCCGACATGACTATATCACCACCCGGGGCGACATAATCACTGATCACCACGGCCAGTTCTTGCAATGGCCCAGCGAGGATATTGGCCAGCACTAAATCAGCCTGTAATTGCGGTTGTTGGCTGGGTAGATACAGCTCCAAGCGATCCGCCACGCCATTGCGTTCAGCGTTGTCTTTACTGGCAATTAGGGCTTGTTGGTCAATGTCGATACCAATCGCCCGCTCTGCACCGAGGAGCAGCGCGGCGATAGCTAAAATACCCGAGCCACAACCAAAATCGACCACGGTTTTGCCTTTTACATCGGCGCCATCAAGCCATTGCAAGCATTGAAAGGTGGTGGGGTGAGTACCGGTACCAAAGGCAAGGCCTGGGTCCAGCAATAAATTGACGGCATTGGCATCGGGCACTGGGCACCAACTTGGACAGATCCATAACCGTTGACCGCATTGAATAGGGTGGAAGTTATCCATCCACGCCCGTTCCCAGTCTTTGTCTTCGAGCGGATCGGTTTTGTACTGCAAGCCGTCGTTGAACCAACCGCTATGCTGCAAAGCTTGAATGATGGGCCGCATATCGGTGTCGGCAGCGAACAGTCCAGTGACTAAACTCTGTTGCCAATAGACCGACTGACCAATCGGTGGCTCAAAAATGGGATTATCTTCAGCATCACGATAGGTCACGGCATCAGCACCCAAATCGGTGAGTAAATCGCCCACTTGTGGGGCGATCTGTTCAGCCGCAGATACGGTTAACTGCAACCATGCCACTTAATGGCCACCCATACCGAGCTTTTTCTCCAAGTAGTGGATGTTGGTACCACCGTGCTGGAAGTTTTCGTCAGCCATGATGTCTTTTTGCAGCGGCACGTTGGTTTTGATGCCTTCAATGATTAGTTCGCTGAGAGCATTGCGCATACGAGCAATGGCGACATCACGGTTTTCACCGTAGGTGATCAGTTTACCAATCATTGAGTCATAGTTGGGCGGTACTTTATAATCGGCGTACACATGCGAATCCCAACGCACCCCTAAGCCGCCGGGTGAATGAAAGCGAGTAATTAACCCTGGTGAAGGCATAAAGGTCTTCGGATCTTCGGCGTTGATTCGACACTCAATAGCATGGCCACGAATGACGATATCTTCCTGCTTGAAGGATAATTGTCGGCCAGCGGCAATACGCAATTGCTCTTTGATCAAGTCGATACCGGTGACCATTTCAGTGACTGGGTGCTCTACCTGAATACGGGTGTTCATTTCAATGAAGTAAAATTCACCGTTCTCATAGAGAAATTCGAACGTGCCGGCGCCACGATAGTTAATGTCGATACAGGCTTTAGCACAGCGGTCACCAATAAATTTACGCATTTCTGCAGTAATGCCTGGCGCTGGCGCTTCTTCCACCACTTTTTGGTGGCGGCGCTGCATCGAACAATCGCGCTCACCCAAGTACACCGCGTTACCTTGGCCATCAGCCAATACTTGAATTTCAATATGGCGCGGGTTTTCTAGGAATTTTTCCATGTATACCATGGCGTTACCAAAGGCCGCACCGGCTTCGGCTTTAGTTGTCGAAATAGCCCTGGCTAATTCGTCTTCTTTGCGAACCACCCGCATACCCCGGCCACCGCCACCACCAGCAGCCTTAATGATCACCGGGTAGCCAATGCGTTTAGCGACTTTCTTATTGGTTTCTTCGTCTTCACCGAGCGGACCGCCAGAACCGGGCACGCAAGGCACACCTGCCTTCTTCATCGCTTCGATGGCGGATACTTTGTCGCCCATCAAGCGAATCACATCAGCGGTTGGACCAACAAAGATGAAGCCTGAATTTTCAACTTGTTCGGCAAAGTCAGCGTTTTCAGCTAAAAAACCGTAACCTGGGTGAATGGCGCCGGCATCGGTGATTTCCGCCGCACTGATAATACGCGGAATGTTCAAATAGCTATCGCTGGCAGCGGCACTCCCAATACAAATTGACTCATCGGCCAACAGCACGTGCTTTAAATTACGATCAACCGTGGAATGCACGGCGACCGTTTTGATACCGAGCTCTTTACAAGCGCGCAAAATACGCAGCGCAATTTCGCCTCGGTTTGCAATGACTACCTTATCTAACATGATAATGTCCTAGTCGGTTGACTTACTCGATGACAAAAAGAGGCTGGTCAAATTCAACCGGCTCGCCGTTCTCAACTAAAATTTGTTTCACCACACCGCCTTTATCCGCTTCGATCTGGTTCATCATTTTCATGGCTTCAACAATACACAAGGTATCGCCAGCCTTGACTTGTGCGCCAACGCTGACGAAGTCGGCTGAGCCCGGTGCTGGAGCTGCATAGAAGGTACCGACCATGGGTGAACGGACGATATGACCGGTGATAGCTGGTGCTGCTACGACTGCAGGCGCTGCGGCTTGCGCTGGAGCGGCTGCAGGAGCAGCGGCAGGCGCTTGGGCATGGTAAATTGGTGCCGATTGATAATGCACCGGTGCACTGCTACCGCGATGGATACGAACGGATTCTTCACCTTCGGTAATTTCTAATTCGGCGATTCCCGATTCTTCTACTAATTCGATCAGTTTTTTAATTTTACGAATATCCATGATCTGTCCGGACCTTTGGTTAAAGTGATGAGGAACGTGCGGCGAGCAGGCGTTTGTGAGCAGCTTGCAAGGCAAATTCATAGCCTTGGGCACCACAACCGCAAATTACCGCGACGGCAATATCGGCTAAATATGAATGCTGGCGAAACGGTTCGCGCGCATGAATATTGGAAAGATGTACTTCAATAAACGGGATGGCTACCCCGGCCAAGGCATCACGCAAAGCAATACTGGTATGGGTGAAAGCGCCCGGATTGATGATAATAAAGTCAGTGTTTTTAGCTGCAGCATGAACCCAATCAATCAACTCATGTTCGGCATTCGATTGCCGACAATCGAGCTGATAACCCAGCGCTTGCGCCTGCTGTTGCAGTATGGAGGTGATATCAGCCAGGGTTTGATGACCATAGATATGTGGCTCACGGCTACCCAACAAGTTTAGGTTGGGGCCGTTAAGAAGCAATATGTTGGCGTTAACTTGGCTGCTAACTGGTTTATTTTCGGTCATTATGCTGCTATCTGCTGCGAAACTCGTTAGTGGTGTATTAGAGCCTGAAATTTGCCTCAGGTTCAACCGCAAGTCTTGCATTATAGATAAAAATTGTCGTGGCGCAGCAAAATACTGGTCTTATCACCGCAGTTCGCAGCAAAATGCAACATTCTTTCTACTTCTCTTGGCGCGCTCGTTTAGCGCGAATAATCACTACCGGAACTAAAATCAGTGGTAGCAGAGCAATAGTCCACCATGGCAGAGCAAACTGATGCGTTGCGGTTTCAGCAGCAGGTTGTTGTTGTACGGTGGTGGCTTCAGTGCCTTGTATTGCTTGTAAATAGATGACTTTCTCGGTGGGCGGATAACACAAACCGGCATCAGCACAACCTTGATAGCTGATGACAAACGGCTGGTCGGCAGTGGCGGCTGCAAGTTCGTAGGTGATAGTGACCTGATCACGGTAAATTACTACATCGCCAAAAAATTCATCGTAGTAATCAATACCAGTTGGCAAAGCCGGCTCGCTGACTAGCGGCACGGTCGGGTCGGCACTAAAACGATGTTGATAAAGGTAGTAGCCATCAGCAATGTCCCAACTCAGCGTGAGTTGATTCCCGTGTTGCTGAAAATCAAATTGATAGGCTTGGTCTACCGGCAAAAATTCGGTTTGTTGCAGCAGCGGCGAACCATCGCTGGGGAAATTTTGTACCATTATTGCATCACCTTAGTGCGTCACCTTCGTAAGCCACCGCAGATAGTCACTACTGCCTTCTGCTATTGGAATGGCAATGATTTCTGGCACCTCATACGGGTGCGCTTTTTGAATTGCCGCGAACAACGCGTCAACGTGTGCCGTGGTGGTTTTCATCATTAACATCACTTCTTCTTCGCTGTGAATGTGGTCTTCCCACCAATACATTGAGGTCGATTGTGCCGTTATGTTGACGCACCCAACTAGCCGCGCCCGCAGCAGTTTATCGGCCAGCGCTTTAGCGGTAGCTTGATTGGGGCAGCTGCAGAGAACAATGCGAAACTCGGTGAACATAGTAAAGGCACTCGCAGTTAGCAAAAGCGTTGCCACATCTTGCAACAGCCGTCGCAAAAATTGAAATTTTTTTTCATCCCCCCCCTTGAGTTCGTTAAATAGCCCCCCATTTACTGGGCAACATTCAATTAACTGCGTGATTGGTTGCACCAACGCGCATTTATCCATCCACAACTTAGGCTTAGGAGTTAGCTAAGATGAAACTTCGTCCATTACATGATCGCGTGATCATCAAACGTCAAGAAGCTGAAAGCAAATCAGCTGGTGGCATCGTTTTGACTGGTTCAGCTGCAGAAAAGTCAACCCGCGGAGCAGTTGTTGCCGTTGGTAACGGCCGCATTCTCGATAACGGTGACGTGAAAGCGCTGGATGTAAAAGTCGGTGATATCGTGCTGTTTAACGAAAGCTACGGCGTTAAAACTCAGAAAATTGACGGTGAAGAATATCTGATCATGAGTGAATCAGACATTTTGGCCATCGTAACCGGCTAAATCACCCATCGTTAACGCATTCGAAGAGGAATAGAGATTATGTCAGCGAAAGAAGTTATTTTTGGAAATAGTGCTCGTCAACGCATGCTAAAAGGCGTCAACGTGTTGGCCGATGCAGTAAAAGTTACCTTGGGCCCAAAAGGCCGTCATGTAGTTTTAGACAAATCATTCGGTTCACCTGTGATCACCAAAGACGGTGTGTCAGTCGCCAAAGAAATCGAACTGGAAGACAAGTTTGAGAACATGGGCGCACAAATGGTTAAAGAAGTTGCGTCTAAGGCCAATGATGAGGCAGGTGACGGTACCACTACGGCAACCGTACTGGCCCAATCCATTATTAGCGAAGGTTTAAAAGCTGTTGCCGCTGGTATGAATCCAATGGACCTCAAACGCGGTATCGACAAAGCCGTTATTGCTGCGGTTGCTGAACTGAAAGAATTGTCTCGCCCGTGTGACAATACCAAAGCGATTGCGCAAGTCGGTACTATCTCTGCTAACTCAGACACCACCATTGGCGAAATCATCGCCAGCGCTATGGAGCGTGTGGGTAAAGAAGGCGTGATCACTGTTGAAGAAGGCACCGGTCTGAACGACGAGCTAGAAGTGGTTGAAGGTATGCAGTTTGACCGTGGCTACTTGTCACCTTACTTCATCACCAACCAAGAAAATGGTACCGTTGAGCTAGACCACCCCTTCATTTTATTGGTCGACAAAAAAATCGGTAACATCCGTGAATTGTTGCCAGTACTGGAAGGTGTTGCCAAATCAGGTAAACCATTATTGTTGATTGCTGAAGATGTTGAAGGCGAAGCCTTAGCAACCTTAGTAGTGAACAACATGCGTGGCATCGTCAAAGCTGCTGCCGTGAAAGCGCCAGGATTCGGTGACCGCCGTAAAGCAATGCTGCAAGATATAGCGGTGTTAAGCGGTGCGACCGTAATTTCTGAAGAAATTGGCATGGAACTCGACAAAGCCACTTTGGAACACCTTGGTACTGCCAAGCGCGTGGTGATCAA
>DIVC01000027.1:0-7300 GCA_002423905.1 Idiomarina sp. UBA6142 | reverse complement strand
GTGGAAATGAAAGAGAAAAAAATGCGCGTTGAAGACGCCCTGCATGCTACCCGAGCTGCGGTTGAAGAAGGCGTTGTACCTGGTGGTGGCGTGGCATTAGTGCGCGCTGCGAGCAAGTTGAGCGCCTTACGTGGCGACAATGAAGACCAAAACGTGGGTATTAAATTGGCGTTGCGGGCAATGGAATCACCACTGCGTCAAATCGCCAGCAATGCTGGTGCCGAGGCCTCAGTAGTTGCCAATAACGTGAAAAATGGCGAAGGTAACTACGGTTACAACGCCGGTAACGACACCTACGGCGACATGCTCGAAATGGGTATCTTGGATCCAACCAAAGTAACCCGTTCAGCATTGCAATTTGCCTCTTCTGTGGCCGGTCTGATGATCACCACCGAAGCGATGGTTGCTGAGTTACCGAAGAAAGATGCTCCAGCGTCTCCAGATATGGGTGGTATGGGTGGCATGGGCGGCATGATGTAAGCAGCCCAGCTTGCTGAGGTACGATAAAAGATGAGGCTGCGGCCTCATCTTTTTTTTGCCTGTCACACACTCTTGAGTCACTGCATCTATACTGAACANNCAAGCGGCAACGGCGGAGGTGACTTGGCAAGATGTCGAGAATTATCGCGATATTCGGGCTGCACAAGAATTGCAGGAACGCTTCCAAAATAACGTAACTAGCGGTTTAACCGCTCATTTTCAAGAACTTGCGGCAGCGTTACCAGCCGACCATGTGCTGCGTATTACCGTGACTGATTTGGATTTGGCTGGGCGAGTTGAGCCTATTTTTACCGATAGCTTTATTCCTGTGCGCGTTATGAACCGCATTGATTATCCAATGATAACACTGAGTTTTGAGTATTTGGATGCTAGTGGCACGGTGCTAAAATCAGGCGCTGAAACCGTGAAGGATATGGGCCTTTTAGAAACTCGCAAAGCGATGATGGCTTCTGGCCGTGACGATTTGTATCATGAAAAACGCTTACTCGATAAGTGGTTTCAAGCCAACTTTTCCAGCTAACAACCGTTTATAACGGCGTTTTACTGGCTTCCCCAGCAATTTCACGAACCAGTTGGGGAACCAGAAAGCCCGGTAAGGTTCCCCTGAGCTCACGCTCAATTTGGCGGGCCTGGTCATCACTCACAGCGAAATGACTTGCGCCCGCAACTTTATCCAACTGATGCAGATAGTAAGGCAAAACGCCGGCGGCAAATAATTTTTCACTTAAATGAGCGAGAATATCTGCGCGATCATTGATGCCACGCAGCAGTACACTTTGGTTGAGTAGGGTGATGTTATACGACCGCCACTGTTGCAGTGCCGCAGTGAGAATGGGATCAATTTCGTTGGGGTGATTACTGTGAATGACCAGCACTGCATTGAGACGGCTTTGCTGCAGACGTTCCGCTAAGCTTGTGGTAAGACGGCTTGGCAGCACCACCGGTAAGCGCGAATGAATACGTACCCGAGTGAGTTGCGGCAGCGCTTCGAGTTCACTGAGCAATCGATCTAACTGTTCATCGGTGGCAAGTAATGGGTCGCCGCCACTCAGAATCACTTCATTGATGGCGCTATCGCTGCGAATGAGCTCGAGTAGTTCAGCTCGCTGTTGTGGACCAAAATGATGCTGGTCATAGGGAAAATGGCGACGGAAGCAGTAACGACAATTAATCGCGCAACCACCACGCAGAATCACCAGCACCCGCGAGCGATATTTGTGCAGTATACCGGGTTGTTGCTGTTGCTGTTCCGCCAGCGGGTCAGCGACAAAACCGTCGGCTTCAATAAACTCATGAGCATGCGGCAGCACTTGGCGAAGTAGTGGGTCGTTACTATCACCGTGAGCCATCAGCCGAATAAAATGTTGGGTCACTCGTAATGGGAATAACTTGCTAGCAGCTAAATGCTCATGAATGAAGTTGGCTGGCAGCGATAGCTGTAAAGCGAGCTGCTTGGCATCGGTACACACCTCAGCAAGTTCGCGTTGCCAGATCGGTCGCAGAGTAATCGGAAGTACATCAGTCGCCACAAAAAACCTTCATCAAAGCGTCATAACTGCAGTTATTTTACCTGAAAAATATCTACGAATGGTTTATTATTGCGCGCGAAATCGCTAAATCTGTGAGCATACGAGGAAGCTATGGCGAACTACAGTACCAATGAATTCAAGGCCGGTTTAAAGATTATGCAGGACGGAGAGCCTTGCTCCATCATCGAAAACGAAATGGTCAAGCCGGGTAAAGGCCAAGCTTTTAACCGTGTTCGTATCCGTAAGTTAATCAGTGGCAAAGTGGTTGAGAAAACCTTTAAGTCAGGTGATACCGTTGAGAGTGCCGATGTTGTCGATGTGGAATTAGCCTTCCTATATAGCGATGGTGAGTTCTGGCACTTCATGAATAACGACACCTTTGAGCAATTAGCGGCGGACGCTAAAGCAGTGGGTGACATGACCAAGTGGTTAGTGGAACAGAACGTCTGTACCTTAACCCTTTGGAATGGCAGCCCAATTGCGGTGACTCCACCAAACTTTGTTGAGTTGGAAATTGTTGAAACTGATCCAGGCTTGAAAGGTGATACCGCCGGTACCGGCGGTAAGCCGGCAACGCTAACCACCGGAGCTGTGGTGAAAGTACCTTTATTCGTGCAACGTGGTGAAGTGATTAAAGTCGATACCCGTTCAGGCGAATACGTGTCTCGGGTACAAAAGTAAGACGAGGTGTTGGGGTGTTGCAACCGTCAGACGCATGGCAGCCATCGGCTGATAGAGCAACACTCCAACAGCGTGCCGCCATGTTACGGCAGGTGCGTGAGTTTTTTTATGACCGCAATGTGCTCGAAGTTGATACCCCGGTGCTGGCGCGTTTCGGTGTCACTGATCCACATTTAAGTAATCTCACCACGGTATTAACTGGCGATAATCATCGTTGGGTACTGCAGACTTCCCCTGAATATGCAATGAAAAGGCTGCTGGCGGCCGGCTCGGGCTGTATTTATCAGTTGAGTAAAGTATTTCGTGATGACGAGCAGAGCTCCCGACATAACCCTGAATTCACCCTATTAGAGTGGTATCGCGTGGGTTTCAGCGCGGCCCAACTGATGCACGAGCTGGAACAACTGTTGCAGCTCTTACTGGGTGCACCGGCCGCATGTTATCTGACTTACCAACAGGCCTTTGAGCGTTATCTCCACCTTGATCCATTAGCGGCTGATAGCCATAGCACATTGCAACGGGCATTGCAGGACTATCCACCACTCGCCGAGCTGGCCCAGCGTGAATCAGACCGGGATACCCTGCAACAATTGGCTATGGCTAGTGTGATTGAGCCTGCGCTTGACCCATCAATCCCGACCTTTATTACCCATTATCCCGCCAGTCAGGCAGCGTTAGCGCAGCTCGCGCCAGATGATGATCGCGTAGCCGAGCGCTTTGAGTTGTTTTATCGTGGTTTGGAGTTGGCGAACGGATACCATGAGTTGACCGATGCCAAGCTCCAGCAACAGCGATTTTTAGCCGATCAGCAGCAGCGTCGTCAGTTACAGCGACCACATGCCATCAGTGATCCGCGCTTAATTGCAGCTTTGGACCATGGTTTACCTGATTGCTCAGGGGTTGCTGTGGGCTTTGACCGGCTGGTGATGTTGCGCTGTCATAAACAGCATATTCAGCAGGTACTTCCGTTCGCCATCGATCGCGCTTAACGCATGTTTTTAATCACCGCTTAAAAAGGTACTTGCACGCTAAAACGTGATGTTATAATATAACACCAATAGTCGTTAGCAAAGGCATGCGCCATGTCCGTTCCACAGCAATCATTAGATAAAGCAGGTATTTGGGTAACCACCTTGTGTGCGTTGCACTGCTTGCTATTGCCTGTGATCCTTCCGATGCTGTCGGTCATTGGTTTGGGTTTTATTGGCGCGACTATTTTAGAACGCACTATTTTAGGCGCTAGCTTGTTAGTCGGTGCTATTGCATTGAGCCAAGGTGTGCGGCGTCATCACCAAGTGTATCCGGTGGGTTTATTGATTGCTGGAGGCACTTTATATTGGTTTAAAGATGCACTCGGTGCCAGCATGGAACCATGGCTGATTTTGGTGGGTGCTGCACTGATTGTCATAGCACACTGGGTTAACCTGCGTTTATCAGCAAGCCGCTGTCGTTTAGCCCCGGTATTGGTGGCTAAAGTGAACAAAGTGAGTGATGCTACCAACTCATCATCAGTCAACCGCGCTGCATAATACCGTTAACACCCTCAGTTTTCGAGTTAGTCCTTACTCCTTACTCTTTAGTCCTACACTGCAACACCACACCTGCTTCCATATGATGCGTGTACGGGAACTGATCAAACAGTGCCGCGGCAACAACTTCGTGGGTGCTCGCGAGCTGCTTCAGGTTATCTACCAGCGTCAGCGGATTGCAGGAAATATAGATGATTGTTGGGTACTGTTGCACCAACGCCAGGGTATCGGCATCAAGCCCGGCACGCGGCGGATCAACCAGTACGGTGCGGCAATCAAACTCAGTAACACCTGCTTCTTTGGCGCGGACAGAATCCTTCTCTCCTTGCAGTACGGCGCTAAAATCTTCAGCTGACATTCGCACAACAGTAACATTTTCAATGCTATTAATACTGCAGTTGTAACGTGCCGAAGCGACCGACGTCTTACTGATTTCAGTGGCGAGCACACGGCGAAAATTTTGTGCCAGTGGCAAGCTGAAATTACCATTCCCACAATAAAGCTCAAGTAAATCGTAAGGATTGCTCTGGGTATGCTTAAGCGCCCATTCAATCATGTCGGTGTTCACCCCAGCATTGGGCTGCGTGAAGCTGTTCTCAACTTGCTGAAAATGGTACTCACGCCCTTGAATGGAGAGGGTTTCTATTACCCAGTCACGTTCAAGGCATAATTTCTGTTTCTTCGCACGACCAATAATCTCTATCTGGCCAAAGTCGCTCAACTGCTCGCGTAGTAATTTCGCTTGATGCTGCCAGCTATCATCAAGCTGGCGATGGTAAATCAGTGAGATCAGCGCCTGCTGCGTGGTGGTGCTGAGAAACTCGACTTGAAATAGTTTCCAGCGCAGGTGCTTGTTGGCCATTAATAGGTCGCGCAGGCGTGGCATTAGGTTATTAATGAGTGCGCTCGCTGGTGGGAATTGCTCGAGTGCAATGCGCTGCTTGGTCTCAGCATCAAACATCACGTAATCGAGCCGGTCGCCATCGTGCCAGATCCGAAACTCTGCGCGCATTCGATAATTTGCTGGTTGCGACGCAAATACTTCTGGGCTGATGGTCGTGAATGGCTGCAGCAAATGCTGCAACGAATCGACCTTCTGCGCCAGTTGGTTATGGTAATTATCCGGATCAATAGTGTGTGCTGACATACCAACTCATGGAATGATAAATGTGTCCGAATTGTAGTGTCTTCAGCCGGAATGTCCACCATTGCAAGCGAGTATGGAATTTAATAATTAAAATCATATAAACAATGTTATTTAATGTTGCAGAGCACAACAACATGTACCACTATATTTCAGTTAGTGAGATTTAATTGGTACTCACTGCGTTCTAATAATAAACAACACAGGAAATCAACTATGTCCAATTACCCTGTAAAAGGTGCCGTATTAACTCTGGCAGCGCTCGCTATCGCGGTCTCGGTGGCAGTGCAAGCAGCCCCAGCAGATAAAGAACGCGTCATCGTTCAGTTTAAACCAGGTAGTAAAGCTCAAGTCGAGCAAGCAGTTGGTCGCATCGGCGGTGAAAAACACCTTGATCTAGACAATGACAATGCTATGGCGGTGAGCGTTCCAGCCGCTGCATTACTGGGCTTGCGTAATAATCCCAATGTGGTGTTGGTAGAAGAGGATGCTAAGCGTCAGTTGTTTAGCACGCAATACGAGCCAGGATTGCCATACGGTATTGTCCAAGTACAGGCCAATTTGTTGAGTGATTCGGCGGCATCAACTCGCAAGGTATGTATTATCGATTCGGGCTATGACCTTGGTCACCCGGATTTGCAGAGCACAGGTGTAAGTGGCCGGTTTAATAGCGGCACGGGTAATTGGTTTACCGATGAAAATGGGCACGGTACTCATGTCGCCGGCACTATTGCGGCACTAGCCAATAATACCGGTGTGGTTGGCGTACTACCCAATAACAAGGTGGGCTTGCACATTGTTAAGGTATTTACTGCCAGCGGTTGGGGTTATTCGTCATCGCTGATTGCAGCGGCCGACGAGTGTGCGGCTGAAGGCGCGCAAGTTATTAACATGAGTTTAGGTGGTAGTCGCTCAGTGCGTACCGAAGAGCAGGCCTTTGCCCGCTTAAATAGTGCTGGTGTACTGAGCATTGCCGCTGCCGGTAACGGTGGTAACACTCGTCACTCTTATCCGGCGTCTTATCCTGCTGTGGTATCGGTAGGTGCAGTAGATGAGAATGAAGTGATTGCGGCGTTCTCACAACAAACGTCACAAGTTGAATTAGCTGGTCCAGGTGTCGCGGTGTTGTCAAGTGTTCCGCGTGGCACCGGTGAGCGTGTAGATTTGAGCGTTGCTGGTGTGGCATTTGATGCTAACGCAATGGAGGGCTCAGCAAAAAGCTCTGCGTCTGGTGCCTTAATTAATTGTGGTCTCGGAACATCAACGTGCAGCGGTGTCAGCAATAACGTCTGTTTGATTGAACGCGGCACGGTATCGTTTGAAGAAAAAGTCAAAGCCTGTGAAAACGGCGGTGGTTCTGCGGCAGTGGTTTATAACAATGAAGCGGGTCCGCTTTTGGGGACCTTGGGCACTTATGCATCAAGTATCCCAGCTATTGGTATTTCACAAGCTGATGGTCAGGCTTTGCTGGCGCAGTTAGGCAGTAATGCAACGGTGGGAGTCACGGCCAGCGACTGGGCCTTCTTTGACGGTACTTCTATGGCAACGCCTCACGTTGCCGGTGTGGCTGCGTTGGTATGGAGCTATCACACCAACTGTAGCAATGATCAGATTCGTGCAGCATTGAATGCAAGTGCTAAAGATCTTGGTGCTGTCGGTCGTGATGCGGCCTATGGTTTTGGCTTGGTTCAAGCAAAAGCTGCGGTTGACTACTTAAATGCCAATAGTTGTGCTGGCGGTGGTGGTGATACCGGTGGCGGCGACACTGGCGGTGATACCGGTGGTGGCGGTAAAGGTGGTGGCAAAGGCGGTAAAAAATAACCACTTTTAAACAATCGCTGTGAAAAGGCCTGCTCTATGCAGGCCTTTTTATTGCTATTTGTCGATTAAATCAGCAGTCGGCAAAAAAACAGTAA